>DATBYX010000392.1:0-19738 GCA_036513475.1 Xanthobacteraceae bacterium
CGGTCGCAGCACGGTTGAGGGCAAGGTGTATGAATGGAAGGCCGGCGATCTGATGCTCTCCGCCCCCGGGTGGGGCGTGCACAACCACGCTTCATATGATGAGCCGGTCTATGAGCTCACCGTGCAGGATCAGCCTCTCAATATCTACATGGAGTCGTTGCTGTGGCAGGAGGATCTGAAGCATCCTGCCGCCCTGCTTGGCTCCGAGGCCGGTTTCGACACGAACCGGGTGCGCATGGTTGCGGCGGAGTAGCGGTAGCGACGCTCGCGACCACAACAAAGCGGACGCTGTGCTCAACGCAAGCATGGCGCCTATCTCCATGCAGGAACGCAACGTCCAATCGATCGTTGGCGCGAACGGGACCGCGTCCGTGCATCTCACGCTCGCGGTCTGCGATTATGAGCACGTGCGAGAGATCGCCCAGGGGATAGTCCGTGCTGACGGCATCACGCTCACGCCGCTCATCTTCCCATCGATCGAGGAGATTACCTACCGCTTCACCAGGTCGCTCGAATGGGACGTGTCCGAGCTGTCGTTCGGGAAATATGTCTCGCTTTGCTCCCAAGGCACCGCGCCCATGGTGGCCATCCCGGTTTTCCCATCTCGGGTGCATCGGCATTCCGCGATCTATGTGCGCCGCAACCGCGGCGTCAAAACTCCCAAGGACCTCGAAGGCCGCGCGGTCGGAATTCCAGAATGGGCGCAGACCGCCGGCATTTATGTCCGCGGAATTCTGGCGGAGGAATACGGCGTCGATCTCGCCAAAATCCGCTGGTTACAGGCCGGTGTTAACGAGCCCGGGCGGGCGGAGAAGGTCGAGCTGAAGCTGCCGGCGGGGATGCAGTATCAGGCACGCCCCGACACCAGCCTCTCGGCCATGCTCGCCAGCGGTGAGGTCGACGCCGTCATCTCGGCCCGGGCTCCGGAAGGTTTTGTTCCCGCCGGGGATATCGGACGGCTGTTCCCGAATTACCGGGCCGAGGAGGAGCGTTTCTTCAAGAAGACGGGCATTTTTCCGATCATGCACCTCATGACATTGCGGCGAACGGTGTTCGGGCAGCATCCCTGGATTGCGACGAACCTGTTCAAGATGTTCGATGAGGCCAAGCGGCGCTGCTTCAACCGACTACGGGACTTCACCTGCGCGCGGGTGCCGCTGCCGTGGGCGGCCGCAATCGCGGATGAGATCACTGCAGGTTTCGGCCCTGACCCTTATCCCTATGGGATCGAGGAGAGCCGTCCGACGCTGGAAGCGTTTTGCCGGTACGCCAACGCCCAAGGGGTGACCCACCGGCGGATGACGGTCGAGGAACTGTTCCCCCGGGAGGTCCAGGGGATGGCGAGGATCTGACCATTGGCGAGGATCTGACCATTGATCCATAAGCCTAACTAGGGGTACGCGTGGGTCGCTACCGCACAATCTGGGTTTATCGAAGTCCGTCTCCCGTCATTGTTAACCATAATATCGGCCCAGTAAGTACCGGAGTTCCAGCACAGGAGTTCCACCTAGCCTTGGGTGGGCCGCCGGCCAAAACTTTTTTGCAGCCTCCCGGAACCAACGCCTCTCCTTTGCGTTTGAGGCACTTAGGTGGTGGTCTCGCTGTGCGAGCGAAGGGGGTTGGTTATGGCCGGAGCAAGCCGGTTCTCGAAGCTTGATCTCTGCATTTCGGCTGCGCGCCTTCGGCGCGCGCGAGCATACGGCTTGCCGCCGGGGACCGCGCCCAAAGCCCGCTATTCGACTATTGACCAACGCTCGGCCTACGAGTGCCGATCCGCCTCTTTGTCACCGTGCAATCAACACTGAGAGGGGTTCCGTCAGGGCAGACGGGCCTCCCAGCTCCCGTAAGCTCATAATCCCGCCCGGCTCACCGATCCCGGAGGAGATACCCATGCAACCCCCCACTGAGACCGTTGGTGACCTCAGGACGAACGGGGCTCCTGCCGTGCCCGGCGAAAGCATCGAGGGACGCGCGAACGGCGGGGCCTCGGCTGAGCTGCACGATCTGCTGAACGCCTTGCAGGCCATGCGCGTCGGGGATTTTTCGGTCCGCATGCCCGGAAACCAGGTCGGCCTCCTCGGCAAGATCGCCGACAACTTCAACGAGATCATCGCCGCCAACGAACGCATGGCGCAACAGCTCGAGCGCGTGGGCCATGTCGTCGGCCGGGAGGGCAAGACGCGCCAGCGGGTGAAGTTCGGCTGGTCGCACGGCGCCTGGGGTGAGATGGAAAACTCGGTCAACACCCTGATCGATGATCTCCTGTGGCCGACGACCGAGGTGACCCGCGCCATCTCCGCGGTCGCGCAAGGCGATCTGTTGCAAACCGTCCGGCTCGAGGTCGACGGCCGACCGCTCCAAGGCGAATTCCTGCGCTCGGCAACCATCGTGAACACGATGATCAAGCAGTTGAGCGTGTTCACGTCCGAGGTGACGCGCGTGGCGCGCGAAGTCGGCACTGAGGGCAAGCTCGGCGGCCAAGCGCAGGTTCGCGAAGTGACGGGGGTGTGGAAGGACCTCACGGAGAACGTCAACTCCATGGCCTCCAATCTCACCGCGCAGGTGCGCAACATCGCCGACGTGACGATCGCTGTCGCCAACGGCGACCTCTCCAAGAAGATCACGGTCGACGTGCGTGGCGAGATCCTGCAGCTCAAGGAAGCCATCAACACCATGGTCGATCAGCTGCGCTCGTTCGCCTCCGAGGTGACGCGCGTGGCGCGCGAAGTGGGCACCGACGGCAAGCTCGGCGGCCAGGCGATCGTGCCGGGGGTCGCCGGCACATGGAAGGACCTCACCGACTCAGTGAACGCCATGTGCGGCAATCTCACCGATCAGGTGCGCAACATCGCGCAGGTCACGACCGCGGTCGCCCGCGGCGACCTCTCCCGCAAGATCACCGTCGATGTGCGGGGCGAAATTCTCGAGCTCAAGGACACCATCAACACCATGGTGGACCAGCTCAACGCGTTCGCCTCGGAAGTGACCCGCGTCGCGCGCGAGGTCGGCACCGAGGGCAAGCTCGGCGGCCAGGCGCAGGTCCCGGGCGTCGCCGGCACGTGGAAGGATTTGACTGACAACGTCAACTTCATGGCCTCCAATCTGACGGCTCAGGTCCGCAATATCGCCGACGTAGCGACAGCCATTGCGGGCGGCGACCTCTCCAAGAAGATCACCGTCAACGTGAGCGGCGAGATCCTGCAGCTCAAGGAGACCATCAACACGATGGTCGATCAGCTCAATGCGTTTGCCGGCGAGGTGACCCGTGTGGCACGCGAGGTGGGTACTGAAGGGCGCCTCGGCGGCCAAGCCAACGTGCTCGGCGTCGCCGGCACCTGGAAGGACCTCACCGACAGCGTGAACTCGATGGCTTCCAACCTCACCGCGCAGGTGCGCAACATCGCGGAGGTCTCGACCGCCATCGCCAATGGCGACCTTTCCAAGAAGATCACCGTTGATGTCCGCGGCGAGATCCTGGAGCTCAAGGACACCATTAACACCATGGTGGACCAGCTCAACGCCTTCGCCGGAGAAGTCACCCGCGTGGCGCGGGAAGTGGGAACCGAAGGCAAGCTTGGCGGCCAAGCCATGGTCCGCGGGGTCGCCGGCACCTGGAAGGACTTGACCGACAGCGTCAACTCCATGGCCTCGAATCTCACTGGGCAGGTCCGCAACATCGCCGAGGTCGCAACAGCCGTGGCGCAGGGCGACCTCTCGAAGAAGATCACGGTGAACGTGAGCGGGGAAATCCTGCAGCTCAAGGAAACGCTCAACACCATGGTCGATCAGCTCAATGCTTTCGCCGCGGAAGTGACCCGCGTGGCGCGCGAGGTGGGAACCGAAGGCAAGCTCGGCGGCCAGGCCGAGGTGCCGGGAGTCGCGGGCACCTGGAAGGATCTCACCGACAGCGTGAACTCCATGGCGGGCAATCTCACCGCTCAGGTCCGCAACATCGCCGAGGTCGCAACCGCCATCGCAGGCGGCGACCTTTCGCGCAAGATCACCGTGGACGTGCGTGGCGAAATCCTTCAGCTCAAGGAAACGCTCAACACCATGGTCGATCAGCTCAACCGCTTCGCGGGCGAGGTGACGCGCGTGGCGCGCGAGGTCGGCACCGAAGGGCGCCTCGGTGGGCAGGCGAACGTGCCCGGAGTGGCGGGCACCTGGAAGGACCTCACCGACAGCGTCAACTCCATGGCGGGCAACCTGACCGCTCAGGTCCGCAACATCGCCGAGGTGACCACGGCTGTGGCGCGCGGCGATCTCTCGCGCAAGATCACCGTCGACGTGAAAGGCGAAATTCTGGAGCTCAAGAACACCATCAATACGATGGTGGACCAGCTCAACGCGTTCGCCTCTGAGGTGACGCGCGTGGCGCGCGAGGTCGGCACCGAAGGCAAGCTCGGCGGCCAGGCGCAGGTGCCGGGCGTCGCGGGCACCTGGAAGGATCTCACGGACAACGTCAACTTCATGGCCTCGAACCTCACTGCGCAGGTCCGCAATATCGCGGAGGTGGCGACCGCCATTGCCGGCGGTGACCTTTCCAAGAAGATCACCGTGGACGTGCGCGGAGAGATCCTGCTGCTCAAGGAAACGCTCAACACCATGGTGGAGCAGCTGCGCTCGTTCGCCGCCGAAGTGACGCGCGTGGCCCGCGAGGTCGGCACCGACGGCCGCCTGGGCGGACAGGCCGTCGTTCCGGGCGTGGCCGGCACGTGGAAGGATCTCACCGACAACGTCAATCTGCTTGCCGCCAACCTGACCACCCAGGTCCGCAACATCGCCGAGGTGACCACGGCAGTGGCCCGCGGCGACCTTTCGCGGAAGATCACGGTTGACGTGAAGGGCGAGATTCTCGAGCTCAAGAACACCATCAACACAATGGTGGACCAGCTCAATGCCTTTGCCTCGGAGGTGACCCGCGTGGCACGCGAGGTCGGCACCGAAGGCAAGCTCGGCGGCCAGGCCGCTGTGCCGGGCGTCGCCGGGACATGGAAGGACCTCACCGACACGGTGAACGTGATGGCGGCCAACCTCACCGAGCAGGTGCGCGGTATCGTGAAGGTGGTCACCGCCGTTGCGAACGGCGACTTGAAACAGAACCTCACGGTGAAATCCAAGGGCGAGGTGGCAGCGCTCGCCGAGACCATCAACAACATGACCGACACCCTCGCGATCTTTGCGGATCAGGTCACCAGCGTGGCGCGTGAGGTAGGCGTGGAGGGGCGGCTCGGCGGGCAGGCCAACGTGCCGGGGGCAGCCGGAACGTGGAAGGACCTCACCGGCAACGTCAACCTGCTTGCTGCCAATCTCACCACGCAGGTGCGCGCCATCGCCGAGGTGGCGACCGCGGTGACCAAGGGGGACCTCACCCGTTCGATTCAGGTGGATGCGCGCGGCGAGGTGGCGGAGCTGAAGGACAACATCAACACGATGATTGACAACCTGCGGCTCACCACGGACCGCAACACGGAACAGGATTGGCTCAAGACCAACCTCGCCAAGTTCACCAACATGCTGCAGGGACAGCGCGATCTCGGCAGGGTCGGCCGATTGCTCTTATCGGAGCTCACGCCTCTGGTGAATGCCCAGCTCGGCGTAATTTATCAGGTCACCGGCGAGGACGTTCCGAGCATGCATCTGCTATCGGCCTATGCCGACGATGGCGTCCACGGCCATCCCGAGCGCCTGCGCCCCGGCGAAGGTCTCGTCGGCCAGTGCGCGATGGACAAGCGCAGGATCCTGATCACCGAGATGCCGCGGCACACCGTTCCGATCGGCTCGGCTCTGTTCAAGGCCGTTCCACGCAACGTGGTGGTGCTGCCGGTGCTGTTCGAGAATCAAGTCAAGGCGGTGATCGAGCTCGCATCGCTGAGCGAATTCACCACACTGCAGATGATGTTCCTCGAGCAGCTCACGACCAATATCGGCATCGTGCTCAACAGCGTCGAAGCCACCATGCAGACCGAAGGTCTGCTGAAGCAGTCCCAGCAGCTCGCAGGCGAGCTGCAGGCGCAGCAGAGAGAGCTGCAACAAACCAACGAGCAGCTCGAGCAGAACGCACAACAGCTGGCGGAGCGCAATGTCGAGGTCGAGCGCAAGAATCAGGAAATCGACGGGGCGCGGCGCGCGCTGGAGGAGAAGGCCACCGAGCTTGCTCTCACTTCCAAATACAAGTCCGAGTTCCTCGCCAACATGTCACACGAGCTGCGCACGCCGCTGAACAGCATTCTCATCCTCGGCCAGCAGCTGGGGGAGAATCCGGAGGGCAATCTTACTCCCAAGCAGGTCGAGTTCGCCCGTACAATTCATGGGGCGGGAACCGATCTGTTGAACCTGATCAGCGATATTCTCGATCTCTCGAAGATCGAGTCGGGCACCGTCACGGTGGATGCGGAAGATATCGCCTTCAGCAATCTCGTCGACATGGTCGCTCGCCCGTTCCGCCACGAGGCCGACACACGCCAGCTCTCCTTCGAGGTCGCTCTCGATCCCGATCTCGGGCGCAGCATCACCACCGACTCAAAGCGGCTGCAGCAGGTGCTGAAGAACCTGCTCTCGAACGCATTCAAGTTCACTGCGCAGGGCGGTGTGCGACTGAGGATCTCGGCGGTCCAGGGCGGCTGGACCGCGGAGCACCCGGTCCTGAGCCAGGCGCCGGCCGTGATTGCCTTCGAAGTCTCGGATACGGGCATCGGGATCCCGCTGGAGAAGCAGAAGATCATCTTCGAGGCCTTCCAGCAGGCAGACGCCAGCACCAGCCGCAAGTATGGAGGCACCGGATTGGGTCTCGCCATCAGCCGCGAGCTCTCCAACCTGCTGGGTGGTGAAATCCATCTGCGCAGCGCGCCGGGGGTTGGCAGCACCTTCACGTTGTTCCTGCCGATCAAGTATGTCGGCCCGTCCTCCGTCTACCGATCGCCGACGCCGGGAGTGGCGGCAGCCGCGATGCACGCCGCCAGCATCCACCTCAGCGGCGTTCCGGAACGGACGGTCGAGCAGATCCCGGATGATCGGCTTGCAATCGAGCCCGGCGATTCCATCCTGCTCATTGTCGAGGACGATCCGCATTATGCGCGCGTGATGGTCGATCTGGCGAGGGAGAAAGGGTTCAAGGCGCTGGTGGCCGTGCGCGGCGCCGATGCGCTCGACCTTGCCAAGCAGTACCAGCCGACCGCTGTATCGCTCGACGTGTTCCTGCCCGACATGCTGGGCTGGACCGTGCTCAGCCAGCTCAAGCAGAACCCGCTGACGCGACATATCCCGGTGCAGATCATCACGATGGATGAAGACCGTCAGCACGGTCTTGCACGCGGCGCCTTCTCCTTTGTCACCAAACCCACGTCGATGGCGGGCGTGTCGGCGGCGCTGAGCCGCATCAAGGAATACGCCAAACCGCGGCGCAAACGGCTGCTGGTGGTGGAAGACGACAAGGCCGAGCAGATGAGCATCGAGGAGCTCCTGGGATCGAGCGATATCGAGATCGTGACCACGGGCAGCGGCTCCGACGCATTGGAGCTGTTGCGGCGGGATCCCTGTGACTGCGTCGTGCTCGATCTGCGGCTGCCGGACATGTCGGGTTTCGAAGTGCTCGAGGAACTGCGTGCGGATACCAGCTTGGCGGATGTCCCCGTGGTGGTGTTCACCGGGCGTGAGCTGTCGGCCGAGGAAGACGCCAAGCTGCACACCATGGCGCGCAGCATCGTGGTCAAGGGCGTCGAATCTCCGGAACGCCTGCTTGATGAAACCGCGTTGCTTCTGCATCGGATCATCGCCGACCTCCCGCCTGAGAAGCAGCGCATGCTCGAGCGGCTCAACAGCTCCGACGAGGATCTGGTTGACCGCACCGTGCTTCTCGTCGACGACGATGCCCGCAACATCTTTGCCCTGTCGAGCGTGTTGGAGCGGCGCGGCATGCACGTGCTCACCGCAACAACCGGGAGCGAGGCCATCGCGCTTATGGAATCTACGCCCGACCTCGCGATCGTGCTGATGGACCTCATGATGCCGGAGATGGACGGCTATCAGACCATGCAGGTGATCCGGGCAAAGCCGGGATTCCGCCGGCTCCCGATCATCGCGCTCACGGCCAAAGCCATGAAAGGCGACCGGGAGAAATGTCTGGAGGCGGGAGCCTCCGATTACCTCGCCAAACCTGTGAACACCGAGCAGCTGCTCTCGACACTGCGCATGTGGCTGCATCGATGACATCGCTTTTAGCGCCGGAGGAGGAGCAATGACCGCCGACGGTAAGGTCAATATCCTGTTGGTCGACGACCAGCCGGGAAAATTGCTCAGCTATGAGACCATTCTCGCCAGCCTGGGAGAGAATCTCATAAAGGCGGCTTCTGCCCGTGAGGCGCTGGAGCAGCTGCTGAAGCAGGACATCGCAGTGGTTCTGGTCGATGTTTGCATGCCGGAGCTCGACGGTTTCCAGCTTGCCGCGATGATCCGTGAACACCCGCGCTTTCAGAAGACCGCGATCATATTCATCTCGGCCATTCATCTCACCGACGTCGACCGGTTGCGCGCCTACGAAATGGGTGCCGTAGATTACGTCCCGGTACCGGTGATCCCGGAGGTCCTGCGCGCGAAAGTCCGAATTTTTGCCGAGCTCTATCGCAAGACGCGCCAGCTTGAGCAGCTGAATACGGAGCTGGAGCGCCGCGTCGCCAAGCGCACCGCCGAGCTCGAGGCATCAACCAGCCGGCTCCTGCACAGCGAGCAGCGCCGGAGCTTGGCGCTCGCCGCCGGCCAGATGGGATCCTGGCAGTGGGATCCGCTCACCGGCCGCTTCCAATGGGATGACGGCCAATACCGCATCTTCGGGGTCGATCCCGAGACGTTCGACGTCACCATCGAAAATGTGCGCAGGCTCGTGCACCCCGACGATTGGAAGCATCTTCAGAACACGATCAAGCCGGCAACCCCGAACACCCCCTCGTTCCAGAGCGAATTTCGCGTTTGCCGCCCGAACGGTGAGCTGCGCTGGTGCATCGGAACGGCGGTCGCAACCGTGGACGCCACGGACCATGTCGTGCGCATCACGGGCGTGACCGTAGATATCACCGACCGCAAGGAAGCCGAGGAACATCAAGCTCTGCTCGCGCGCGAGGTCGATCATCGTGCGCGCAACGCGCTGGCACTCGTGCAATCCATTGTCAGGCTTACGCGAGCTGACAACATCAAATCTTATATCGCCGCAGTCGAGGGCAGGATCGCGGCGCTGTCACGGGCCCATACGCTCCTCGCCCATAGCCGCTGGCAGGGCGCCGATCTCGCTCGGCTCGTCGATGAGGAGCTTGCCGCGTATCGCATGGGCGACGCTGAGAGAATCACCGCGAGCGGTCCTGACGTATCGCTCGATCCGCGAACGGCACAGACGCTCGCGCTCGCCTTGCACGAGCTCTCGACCAACGCCGCCAAATACGGCGCGCTTTCGGTCGCCGCGGGTCGGGTGCAGCTCACGTGGGAATTGCAACCGGAAGGCATTGTCCTGCGCTGGACTGAGAGCGGCGGGCCCTCCACGCAGGAGCCGCCATCATCCGGCTTTGGGATCAAGGTGATCAGCGCAAGTCTGGAGCGCCAGCTCGAGGGCGAGGCGCGATTCGAATGGCTTCCCGAGGGCCTGAACTGCGTACTTACGGTGCCGCACGGCGACAATATCGAAGCGATGCTGCGTCATGACGGAGCACGCCGCAAGTTCGATGCGGAAAGCTCCATTCTTCCGATCAAGCTCGACACGGGCAACCGCGTCCTTCTGGTCGAAGATGAGATCCTTGTTGCCATGATGATGCGGGACACTCTGACCGAGCTCGGATTTTCAGTTATTGGTCCCTTCAGCCGGCTCTCCGAGGCGATGATTGCCGCGGTTCACGCTGAGATCGATGCCGGGATCATCGACATCAATCTCGGAGGAGAATTCGTATATCCCGTCGCAGACGTGCTCGTTGCGCGTAACATCCCGTTCGTCTTCGTGACCGGCTATGGGGTGGAGAGTATCGAGCCGCGCTTTGGCGGCGTCCCCATGATCAAGAAGCCGGTGCAAAGACAAGCTCTGGAAACGATCTTCATTCCAGCCGAGTGTCCTGCCGCCTTGGCCAGCCGTGCCTTCGGCATGGGCCGGGAAAAGTATCGCCGCGCTGGCGTGGTGTCCTGAAGCCGCGATCAGCTTTCCTGGAACGCCTCTTCCCGTTTGCTCCGGATCGCCGGCAGGGCGACGAGAACGCATAAAGCTGCTGCCGCAATCAAGAGCCCCAGGCTGATGGGCCGCTGCAGGAAGATCGTCGCATCGCCGCTCGAGATCCGCATGGCGCGACGCAGATTCTCCTCCATAAGAGGCCCAAGCACGAAACCGAGAATCATCGGCGCAGGCTCGCATTCCAGCCGTGCGAAAATAAAGCCCATCACGCCAAATCCTGCCGCCAGCAGCACGGCTGTAGGGCTGTTGCTCACGGTGTAGACGCCGATCGCGCAGAACAACAGGATGGCAAGATACAGGAAGCGGTACGGCACCTTCAGGAGTTGCACCCATATTCCAATCAGCGGGAGATTGATGATCACCAGCATCAAGTTGCCGATCCACATGCTCGCGATCATGCCCCAGAACATCGTGGGACGTTCCGTCATGATCTGCGGCCCCGGCTGGATGCCGTGAATGGTCAAAGCCCCGATCATCAGCGCCATCACTGCATTGCCGGGGATGCCCAAGGTCAGCATAGGGATGAACGAGGTTTGCGCTCCGGCATTGTTGGCGGATTCCGGCCCGGCCACTCCCTCGACCGCACCTAGCCCGAATTGCGCCGCGTATGGCGACGATTTCTTTTCCAGCGCGTAGGCAGCAAATGAGCTCAACGTCGCGCCGCCTCCGGGAAGCACGCCGAGGATTGAACCCAACGAAGTCCCGCGCAGTACCGCCGGCCATGCGCGCCGGAAGTCGTCGCGCGTCGGCCACAGCCGCGTGATCCGCTGCGCCACCAGCGAGCGGGCTTCCTGCGGCCTGCTCAGATTGGTGATGATCTCGCCCAGCCCGAACACCCCGATGGCCAGGGTGGCCACATCGATTCCATCGGTGAGATCGGTGATATCGAAGGTAAAGCGCGTACCGCCCGTGTTGCCGTCGGTGCCCACGAGACCGATCAGCAGCCCGAGGATGATCATCGCTACTGCCTTCAGCACGGAGCCGTGGGCGAGCACCACGGCGGCGATGAGACCGAGCACCATGAGGGAGAAATATTCCGGTGCCCCGAAGGACTGGCCGACCAGCGCCAGTGGCGGCGCGAAAGTCGCGATCAGCAGTGTCGATACGCACCCTGCGAAGAACGAGCCGAGCGCGGCCACGGCCAGTGCGGCGCCGGCACGGCCCTGCCGTGCCATCTGGTGACCGTCGATGCAGGTGACAACCGACGACGTCTCGCCGGGGAGATTCACGAGGATGGCGGTGGTCGAGCCGCCATATTGGGCGCCGTAAAAGATCCCGGCGAGCATGATCAGGCCGGACGTGGGCTCCACATGAAATGTGAGTGGCAACAGCATCGCGATGGTCGCGATGGGGCCGATTCCGGGCAGAACTCCGATCAGCGTGCCGATGAGCGCGCCCGCGAGCGCAAAGAACAGATTGGCCGGCGTCAGCGCGATCCCGAACCCGAGCGCAAGATTGTGGGCAAGCTCCATCTACCAATCCGGCCAGACCGGGATCGCAAGCCCAAGGCCGACAATGAAAATGCCCCAGGACAGAAGGATTAGCACCACGGCCGCCGCCACGGTCTCGAACGGACGCAATCCGCGTGCGCCCGCGGCCCCGACAATGATGAGCAAGAGTATGGAGAGAACGAGCCCGAGGCGTTCGATGCTCAATCCAAAGATCACCAGGCTCGCCGTGACGAATACCAGGGGCCGCCATGCCGCAGTGGCGGACAGGGAAGCCGCTCGCTCGGATTGCGTCTCGAAAAATCCCTGGACCAGGACCCAGGCGCCAAGGCCCAGCAGAAGCCAGCATAGCAGCCGCGGCACGTAACCCGTGCCCATGCGCACCGCCGTTCCGATCGGATAGTTGCGGGAGACGTAAAGTCCAATAAGGGCGACGGCGACAAACAGCAGACCCGCGAGGACATCTTTGCGCCGGAGCAGGGTCGTCCTCTCGACAGTGGTGCCGCTCATTCCGCGGTTTCGATCTTCACCGCCGTCGTGATGTTCTTCCAGGACGTGATCTGCCCCGCAAGCCAAGCCTTGGCATCGTCGAGCGAGCGGCTGGGCACGACGATGAAATTCTGCTTGCTGAAAGCATCCATCACCGCCGGCGCCTGCAACGCCTCTACGGCCGCTTTGAATATCGTGTCGAGCACGTCTTTCGGTGCAGCGGCTGGCGCGAACAGACCCTGCCACGCGATCGTGCCGACATCGGGATAGCCTGCCTCCTGCATGGTGGGCACGTTGGGGTACTGCGGCAGGCGCTGCCCATTGACGACCGCCAGCGGATAAAGCTTGCCGGCCTTGATCTGAGCGGCGCTGGAAGCAGCATTGAGGAAGGCCACCTGGGTGTCGCCGGTGATCATGTCATTGATAATGCCGGCCGCTCCCGCTTTGTTATGGATAGCGACCATGTCCAGATCGCCCGCCTTCTTGGCGAAATACGCCATGTCGTAGTGCGGATAGCTTCCCGCTCCGACCGTGCCGTAGCGGAGCTTGCCTGGATTCTTCCTGGCGTAATCGACCAGCTCGGGAACGCTCTTCACATTGAAATTTGTAGTGGTCACCAGCAAGAATGCGGGTATGTCGACGAGGTTTGTGACCGGCGCGACCTTCTTGTCGTAATTGGGCACCTTACCGGGGGTGAGCACCGGGGTGATGGCATTGGTAGTCACATTGCCGATCATCAGGGTGTAGCCGTCCGGCCGCGAGTTCACGAGCTCATTGATAGCGACAATTCCATTTGCTCCCGGCTTGTTCTCGACGACGAATGACTGCCCGAGACTTTGCCGTAGTTGCTCGCTCAGGATGCGTGCAACGATGTCGGTCGCGCCTCCAGGAGCATAGGGAACTACGATCTTGACCGGTTTGGCCGGATATTTGTCCTGTGCGCAGGCTGCGCCGTTAGCGAACGCAAGACACAGAACAGTGGTGAATAAAACGACGCGCTTCACCAATTCCTCCCGTAGTATACAGCAGTGGCTTCTTTTCGTTTATGCCGCCTTGGTTCCATGCAGGCTGTGTGACGCATCCTTGCAGGTAAAGAACACGACATCCGCCTCCTGCGTCGCCTTGCCGGAGTGGACGACATTCGCGGGAACGTAGAGAACGGACCCCGGTTTTGCCTCCAGCTGCTTGTCCCCGATCTTCGCCTGGAACGTGCCTTCGAGAATATAGATCCACTGCTCGTTGGGATGAGAATGCGGTTCGGCGCCGGTGCCCGCGGCCATGCGCATCAATCCCACGATCATGCGATCACCTTCCACGCACGCCCCTGCCGCGGTTGAATAATCGGGACCCCCGAGAATCTGGTTTACCTTCGCGAGATCAAACAAATATTCGCCGTGACCGGCGCGTTTCGCGCCCGGAGTTCGCGCGGCGGGGGCTAGATCCGGCATTCCTGTCCTCCTGCGTTGGTGGGCGTTCCCTGCCGAAGCATCCTCTTTCAGGCGAAGGCGCGCGCCGAAGGTTTTGCGGCCACTCGTCCGAGCAGCCGTCGCGCAGTATCGCCGAGAATGGATGCCTGTCCCGCCGCCCCAACGGAAAGCCCGCGGACTTGCAGCACTCCGTCCGGCATTCCCATGTCGAAAGGATAATCGCTGCCGAGGAGCACGCGGTCGGTGCCGGCGGTGCCGACAAGGAACGCGAGAGCTTCCTTGGAATGCACGATGGTATCGAAATAGAACCGCTTGATCGAATCGGTCGGCGGCTTGGGCAGCTTCTGCTTCGGCTCGGTGCGCACCTGCCAGCCATGCAGGAAACGACCGGCCTGGTAGGGCACGAACCCGCCGCCATGGGCGAGACAGATCTTGAGCGTGGGATAGCGCTCTAGCACGCCGCTGAAGACCAGGCAGGCGGCAGCAATGGTCGTATCGAGCGGGTTGCCGATGAGATTGGTGAGATAATAGGACGAAAGCCGATCGGCGCCCGCCACATTGATGGGGTGGACCAGCATGAAGGCGTCGAGCTCCGCGGCCGTCGCCCAGACCGGCTCGAGCTCGGGATCGTCGAGGTTCTTGCCGGCCACGTTGGAGCCGATCTGCGCGCCCGCAAGCCCGAGCACGGTCACAGCATGGCGAAGCTCGTCGGCCGCTTGTGTCGGGGCCTGCATGGGCAGCGTGGCAATGGCGCGGAAATGCTCCGGACGCGCCTTCACCAGCTTGGCGAGCTGCTCGTTCTGGATGCGCGCAAACACACTCGCCAATGCGGGCGGCTGGCCGTAGAGGAAGGTCTGCGGACAAACCGAGACGACCTGCACGTCGACCTTCGAAGCCGCCATGTCCCTGAGCCGCCGGTCCAAGTCCCACCCGCCGCGAGGAAAGTGGCGGTACACGCTGCCAGCAACATCAAGGGTGCCGAATTGCTCATCGGTCTGCGAGAGCTTCGGAGCGACCTTTGGCGCCTCGCTCTGCAACAGCCGGATCGTTTCTTCACTCAGGATGTGGGCATGAATATCGATGGTATTTGCCGGCATGGATTCGATGCTCGTCCAAAGGAACTGAGGGGCGCGAAGCGGTCCGGGACATTAATGCATATGGCGGCGCAGATCGAGTAGTGACGGCTCAGGGAACGTCAAACCGCCGTCACAATCTGTTCGGTTGCGGCTGCGTTGGTCAGCACCCGCTGAGCAGGCCGGCTTCATGCGCGCTCGTCCACCACCCGACAGCGCAGGGTTCCAATCCCGGAAATCTCCACTTCCAGCACGTCGCCGGGCTTCATCCACAACGGCGGATTGCGACGATGCCCGACACCTTCCGGAGTTCCCGTCGCAATGATGTCACCCGCAGACAGCGGCGTGAAATCCGAGCAGAACGAGATGATCTGCGGCACCGAATAGATCAAGAGATCGGTGCCGGCTTCCTGCATGACCTCTCCGTTGAGGCGGGTGAGCAGGCTCAAACCTTTCGGGTCGGGGATCTCATCCGATGTGACGATCCACGGGCCCACGGGTCCGGTGCCGGGAAAATTCTTTCCGGATGTGACGGAAAATTGCTGATAGTCGCGCACGCTGCCGTCGACGAAGCAGGTATATCCCGCAACGTGGTCGAGCGCGCGTTCAACCGGGATGTGCCGGCCAGCGCGTCCGATGACGATGGCGAGCTCGCCCTCGAAATCGAATTTTTGCGATACCGACGGCCGTATCAGCTCGCCCTCATGGCCGACCAGCGTGTTTGCGAGCCGTATGAACATGCTGGGTTGCTTGGGCAGATCACGACCGGTCTCGGCGGCATGACCGCGATAATTGATGCCGGCACAGAGAATCTTTTCCGGATTGGGTATCGGCGGCAGCCATTTGATCTGCGCGAAAGCATGATCAGGCTTTGCCGCTTCGGTTGCTTTCTTTATTTCTGGAACGCCATTGGCCGCCAGCACGTGTCGTAAGCTGGAATAGCGGTTGCCCAGCTGCTCGTTGAGCGTGATCACGCCGCCGGCGACAACCGCTCCGAAAGCCTCCTTTCCCTCCGCAATATAGCTCGCCAGCTTCATCCCGATCCTCCCTCTAATGCATCGCCTTTCCGCCATCGACGTTGACGGTTTGCCCCGTCATGAAGTCGCTCGCGGGCGTCGACAGAAACATGACGGCGCCGACGAGATCGGCAGGGACCTGCACGCGCTCGATCGCGCGACCGGCGACACGGGTGGCGAGATAGTTCGCCGATGACGACTGCACCTGCGTCTCGCTCTGAGTCATGCCTGGAGTGACGGCATTGACGGTGATGCCGAACTCCGCGACTTCGCGCGCCAGCGCACGCGTAAACCCGATCACTCCGGCCTTGGAGGTGGTGTAATGCAGCCGGTTAGGCGTCCCCTCCCATACGCGCGATGACGAGATGTTGACGATCTTGCCGTGTCTGCGTTCCTGCATGGCCGGGAACACCGCGCGGCAGGAGAGAAACATCCCGCGCAGATTGACGGCCATCACCTGGTCCCATTCGTCCACGGGAATTTCGAGCCAAGAGCGGCGCTGTAGAACGCTCATGAGGGAGGCATTGTTGATCAACACCTCGATGCTGCCGAAGTGATCGAGGGCGGCCTCGGCCATGGCTCTGGTGGAATCCTCGCTGGCGATGTCCGTGGTGATTCCAACAACCTGCAGACCTTGCCCTTGCAATGCCGCGGCGAGCGATTTGGCAGCAGCGCCATCCACGTCGGCGGCGAGGACGCGGGCCCCGGCCTTGGCGAACTCCTCGACATAGACCTTGCCGATGCCCTTGCCGCCGCCGGTGATCACGACGGTTCGCCCGCTCAGATCAAAACGCTCGTTCATGCCGGCCTCGCGGTCAACGGAAGTAGGGAAAACTAGCCGGGTGCAGCATAAGCTGACGGATCGGCCGTCCACCACCTCACCCGATCTGTCGCATGCGACACCGTCTGCTACAATGAATCAAATCACCGAGGCAATCACTGGAATGCAAGATCATGCGCCACCGCCGGCACTCACCCGTTTATACAAGAATAATGAGCGACTCCTGATCGGGGCAGCTACGCTGCTCGTTTTTCTGCTTGCCTGGGAAGCGCTCGCCGAGAGCGGCTTCGTCGATCCGCTGTTCATCTCGTCTCCGACCCGCGTCGTGTTGGCGGGTTGGGGGCTCGTCCACGACCCGGATTTCTGGAACGATGCAGCGGTGAGCGCGACCGAATTTTGCATCGGCTACGGGGCCGCCGCGGCCATTGCGATTCCGTTCGGATTTGCGATCGGCCTATCCAAGCGCCTGCAATATCTGTTCGGGCCGTTCACCGACGCGCTCAATGCCGTTCCGCGCGTCACCCTGCTGCCGCTCATGATCATTTGGTTAGGGATCGGCATCTGGTCCAAGGTGGCCGTCGTCTTTCTCGGCGCGCTGATCCCAATCGCGATCACGACGCGATCGGGAGTGCGGACCAGCGAGACGCGGTTCATCCGCGTGGCGCGCAGCTTCTCAGCGTCGCGCGTCAAGCTTTTCACCAGTGTCCTGCTGCCCGGAACGGTGCCGTTCATCTTTACCGGGCTGAAATACGGTGCCGGGCGCGCGTTGCTCGGGGTCGTAGTCGGCGAGCTTTATGCGGCGACCGCCGGCCTCGGCCACATGATCGCGGAGGCAGGCAATACGTTCCAGGCCGATACCATGTTCTTCGGCGTCGCAATCTTCATGGCGGCAGGCCTGACCGTCGCCGCGGTGCTCGATCGCTGCGAACGGCAGTTCGAGAAATGGCGTCCGGATCTGCGACAGGCCGGATGATTCGCTTCAAGGCACACCAAGATCAGGATAGATGAGTCCGGCTGTTCGATTCTATCTCATCAATGAACGCCTGATCCTGGGCGGCGTCATGCTCATTGTTGTGCTGCTTGCCTGGGAAGGTTTGGAGCGCGGCTGGTGGGCTAGCCTCCTGGAGCCGATGGCAGGAGCCTCGGCGGAACGCTTGCGGCTCAAACCCATCTTTATCTCGTCGCCAACGCTGGTGCTCCAAGCCGCTTATCGCATGTTCTTCGTCACTGGCGAGATGTGGCGCGACCTGGCCTGGAGCGCGCTGGGCTATTCGCTCGGACTCGGTTGCGCCATCGCTGCTGGGATCCCTCTGGGCCTTGCCGCGGGCTGGTATAGGCGCCTCTCATACGCAGTCGAGCCGTTCCTGGCCGCGCTCAATGCCACTCCGCAGGTGGCGTTCCTCCCTTTGATCGTGATCTGGGTCGGCACCGGCATGGGCGCGCGGGTGCTCATCATCTTTCTGCTCGCGGTCCTTCCGCTCGCTATCAATGCCCACGCCGCAGTACGCACGACCGACCCGCGTCTGATCGCCGTCGCAAGAAGCTTCGGGGCGAGCGAGGCGCGGCTGTTTTGCAGCATCATTCTGCCGAGCTCGATCCCATTCCTGCTTGCAGGGCTGCGGCTCGCCGTGGGGCGCGGCATGATCGGCGTGGTCGTGGGCGAGATCTACGGGTCTGCCGCCGGTGTCGGCGCCATGATCAGCCAGTCCGGCGCACGGTTTGAGACCGACAGGGTGTTCGTCGGCGTGCTGACCATCGTGGCCGCCGGCCTCATCCTGGTCGAGCTCATCGAGCGTATAGAGCGTCACATCGAACTCTGGCGCCCGCCGGCATGACTGGACCCAGTCACAGCGGATATCCCAAGCTCGAAGCTCAGGGAATTCGGCTCGATTATTCTCAGCCGCGAACGAATACGCGTTTGACCGCTCTCGATGGAGTGAATCTCGCTATCATGGATGGCGAATTTGTCTCCGTTGTCGGCCCATCGGGCTGTGGGAAAACGACCTTTTTGTCGGTCGTCGACGGCCTGGTTGCGGCGAGCGCGGGGCGCATTCTGGTCGATGGTCAAGCCGTGACCAGGCCCGGACCCGACCGCGCCATGGTTTTCCAGGAGGCCTCGCTGCTGCCGTGGCGGACCGTGCTGGGAAATGTCTGCTACGGGCTCGAATGCCTCGGCATGCCCAGGCGAGAGCGAGAGGAGCGGGCCGCCCATCTCATCGACCTTGTTGGCCTTTCCGGTTTCGAGCACCATTATCCCTACGAATTGTCGGGTGGGATGCAACAGCGCGTGAACCTTGCCCGGGCGCTGCTTGTCGACCCGAAAATTCTCCTGATGGATGAGCCGTTTGCATCTCTCGACGCGCAGACTCGCGAGCTCATGCAGGAAGAGCTGCTGCGAATCTGGCTGCAGGCGAAGAAGACGGTCCTTTTCGTCACGCATCAGATCGACGAGGCCATCTATTTATCCGACCGCGTGCTCGTCTTTTCCAGCCGTCCCGGCAGGGTGAAGGAAACGATTAGAGTCGAGATCGAGCGCCCTCGTCCGCTTGGGGTGAAGCGCGAACCCCGCTTCCATGCCATCGAGGATCGCATCTGGAGCCTGATCGAGGACGATGTGAGAACCGGCCGTGAACGGGGCCACGGGCAAGACGAGGCGGTTGCTGCGGGATGGGCGCGTAGTTAAGCAGGATCTCGGAGGAAACGAGGAGAACACGATGCCGTTTGGCACTTTGCGAAAGCCAGGAGCTTGGCTGAGCGTTGCGGTCGCCCTCATTGCCCTGACCACGCCCGGTAAAGCCGCCGAGCTCACCCCCTTCAAGATCGGGATATCGGCGCCGGTCGTGACCATCTTTCCCGTCTGGATGGCGGAGGTTGGCGGTTTTTATGAGAAGGAAGGGCTCAAGGTCGAAGTCGTCAACATGGAAGGCGGGACGCGCGGGCTGCAGGTCCTGCTCTCCGGCGAGATTCAGGCCATGCATGTGGGGCTTGCTCCAGTTGTTCTCGCCAACAAACAGGGTGCGGATCTGCGCCTTGTGACTTCGACCTGCAACACCATCCCGATCACGATGTTCGCGAAGCCCGGACTTGGGATGGCAGATCTCAAGGGTAAGACCTTCGGGATCAGCACTTTCGGCTCCGAGACCGATATCGCGATCAGCATCCTGCTCAACAAGATCGGGCTAACCCGCCAGGACGTCACCGTTTCGCAAATCGGCGGAAGCTCGCAACGGTTCGGGGCGTTGATCGCGGGCCGCATCGATGTTGCTCCCCTGATCGAGCCCGGCATAACGCTGGCTAAGGAGC
>DATBYX010000393.1:0-4415 GCA_036513475.1 Xanthobacteraceae bacterium
AGCCTGGGGCACTTGGCCGGGTCAGGCCGCATTCGGATCGACTCCCGATGAGTCCTTCCTGATCTCGACCATATTCTTGATCAGCGCGTCTGTTCTCGCTCTCACGCTAAGCGCGGACATTGCGCAGCGAGAGCGCGTCAAAGTCAGGCTTGGTTTCCAGGAACAAAATCTCCGTACCCTGTTGAGCCACGCCGACGTGGGTCTGGCTCAAATCGATCGGACAGGAACGTTCAAGCTGATCAATTCTCGTTATTGCGAGATCGTTCGCACGCCCGCCGCGCAGTTGCTGGCAATGCAGATCCACGAGCTTATCGATTCCAATGATCTTTATCACATGCGCGAGCTGCTCGAGCAGGCCGTCCACACTGGAAAGCCTTTCAGCACCGAGAGCAAGACCAGGTTGCCCGACGGCACACGCCTGTGGATCAGAAGCAACATTGCTCCCATGTTTGATCAAAGCGGCTGCATCCAATACCTCGCGGCAGTGGCCGAGGATGTCACTGCGCGCCGAAGCGCCGAGGAAAACCTGATCCTTGAGCACCAGACCCTGCAGCATACGCTGAACGAACGCACGGCCACCCTCAAGAAGGCCCGGGAGGTCCTCCATGCCGAGATGGAGCAGCGCAAACGGGTCGAAGCCGCCCTCAAGCACGACATTGACGAGCGTCGCAAGACCCAAGACGCGCTAATGGAAAGCGAATGGCGCTATCGCACTGTCATTCAGGGCATCACCGATTACGCCATTTTCATGCTCGATGGGGATGGCTGCATCACCAACTGGAACACGGGTGCGCAGCGGATTCACCAGTACGCGGCGGCAGAGATCATCGGGCGACACTTCAGCGTGTTTTTTTCCGGGGAGGAGAAGCAGGCAGGCGAACCCGCGCGCGCCCTTCAGGTCGCCGCCTATGAGGGCAAATATGCCGTCGAGGGCTGGCGCATGCGACGCGACGAGAGCAGATTCTGGGCGAGCGTGGTGATCGAGGCGATCCGCGATGAGGTGGGCACCTTGGTTGGCTTCGTGCATATCACGCGAGACGTTACCGAAAGGCGCGAGGCGCAGACTTCGCTCGGCCGGGCGCAAGAGCAACTCGCCCAGTCCCAGAAGATGGAGGCGCTTGGCCAGCTGACAGGCAGCATTGCGCACGACTTCAACAATCTGCTGATGATCGTCAGCGGTTATGCCCAGCTTCTCGGTCGGCGGCTCAGCGACCCCAAGGATCTGAAGGGGATCAATGCCATCAACTCGGCCGCCCATCGCGGAGAAAGCTTGACCCGTCAGCTGTTGGCTTTCTCGCGCCGCCAGCCGCTCAATCCTGTCGTTACCGACGTGAAAGAGCGGATCGAAGGCGTGCATGAGATGCTGCTCGGATCATTGCGCGGAAACGTTCAGCTCAAGTGCGACATCGCGCCGGATGTCTGGCCGGTCGAAGTCGATATCGCGGAGCTCGAGCTGGCGCTGGTCAACATCGCGGTCAACGCGCGTGACGCGATGCCAGGAGGCGGCGTCATCATGCTCTCGGCAGTGAATGTCGTCCTGCAAGCGACCGATGGGGTGGATGGGCTCGAAGGAGAATTTGTCGCCTTGGCGATGACCGACACTGGTGTCGGGATTGCGCCCGACGTGCTGTCGAGAATATTCGAGCCGTTCTTCACCACCAAGGCACTCGGGAAGGGGACCGGCCTTGGACTGGCGCAGGTCTACGGCTTTTCGCATCAATCGGGAGGGACGGTGGTCGCGACCAGCAAGGCCGGCAGCGGCACGAGGATCACGATCTATCTGCCGCGAAAGCAGGCAAGCATCGTCCGGAGCGCCGACACGCCGCCGACGGAACCGATTGCACCCGGCGAAGGCACGATACTCATGGTCGAGGATAATCCGGAGGTCGCCGACGTGACCGCCTCGCTGCTCGAGCAACTCGGCTATCGGACTTTGCGTTCCAACAACGCCAGCGACGCGCTCAACCAACTGCAACGCGGCTACAAGATCGCGCTCGTTTTCAGCGATATCGTCATGCCGGGTGGCATGAACGGGATTGCCTTGGCACAGGAGATCAAGAACCGTTATCCTCAGATTCCGGTTCTCCTCACCAGCGGCTACAGCGATGTGGTGCAGACCGCCGCAACGCCAGCCCGGGTCTTGCGCAAGCCATTCCAGCTGCCGACCTTGGAAAAATCCATCCGCGAGGCGCTGGATCATGCCCGAGGCGCCGATACCGATGATCGCGTGCTGCCATTTTTGCCCAGGCGGCATCGCGACGCAGGCGCGCGCTCGAGCTAGTCGATCGATTCCATGAATGGCTCAAACCCCTCATCCGGAGGAGGCGCGAAGCGCAGTCGGTCTTGGAGAGCTCCGGACTTGGCCGGCCATGCGCGAATGACCCCACTTGGGCACCTGCTCGATCAGCGTCTCGGGCGGGTCGCAGACTACTCTCCCTTCATGTTGGCTGCCTTGATGATCGGCCACCACTTCTCGATTTCGGCTTTCTGATAGACTGCCAGCGCCGCGGGCGTTTGCTGGTTGGGCGGCGGAATCGCTTGTTCAAGATCGGTTAGCTGCTGGCGTACCTTTGGATCGGCTAGCGCTTCCACGACAGCGGCATTGAGTTTGACTTTGGCCTCGTTCGGCGTCCCTTTCGGCACCCAAACGCCGTACCAGATATTGATGTAAAGGCCAGCCAAACCGGCCTCATCCACGCTCGGAATATCAGGTGCAGACGGGGAGCGCGTATTTGCCGTCACAGCGTAGGCCTTGACCTTGCCTTCGCGCACTTGCGGCAGCGCATTGGCCAGGTGATCGAACAGCACATCGATTTGTCCGGCGATCAGGTCCTGCAGCGCAGGACCGGCGCCGCGATAGGGTACGAGCTGAAACTTCAGTCCCGTGAGATTCTGAAAGTACACAGCAGCGACATGTGCGGCGCTGCCCACACCAATTGTGCCGACGGAAACCTTCTCCTGGTTCGCCTTCAGCCAGGCGGTCAGTTCGCTCAGGTCCTTGGCCGGGATTCCCTTCTTAGTGAGGAGGAGCATCGGATAGCTGGTGAGCAGCGAGATCGGCTCCAAATCATGGAGCAGATCGAAGGAAAGCGGATATAATGCACCATTGATGACATGCGTGCTCCAGTGGCCGATGCTGATCGTGTAGCCGTCGGGTGCTGCGCGAGCAGCTCGCCCGACCCCGATCGTCCCAGCCGCACCCGTCACATTTTCCACGATTAAAGGCTGGCCGAGGGAGATCCGCATCCGCTCGCCAAGGGTGCGCACGAGTGCGTCGGTCGGCCCGCCGGCGCTGAACGGAACCACCACTGTGATCGGTCGCGACGGATATACTTGCGCCCATGCGGCTTCAGAACCGGCAAACAGTCCGGCAGCGACCAGCGCCAGAGACAGACACGTTCGTCGGGGGATGTTCGTGTTGATCATGCAGCTACTGCTCACCTTGGCGCGTTCTGGGCTCTTCGTTATCAAGCTATCTCAGTCTCCCAGTTTCCAGTAAAGGGGGCATGCCGCTTGTGGCGCTTGGGCTGTCGACCTGGCATGTTGGCGCTCAGGGAGGGCTCGGACCGTAAGCGGACTGTGGTGACGGTCCTTCAAGCAGCATCGCCCGTCTTGTCCGAAAGCAAAGCCTAACTCGCTTCGAGCTCGCTTTCCTTCACCACGCGCTCATGCTGCTCGCGTTCGCTTTTGATGCGGTATTGATAATCGCCTTCGCCGTACGGGAGCTGCCGAATCACTTCATAGAAGCCGCTGGCTGCGTTCTGATAAAGATAGCTGCCGCTCAAGCGGACCCTTTGCCCGCAACGAAATTTATGCACCATATGGAGCTCCGCTCACGCGCACACCCGGTGCACGGTGATCCAGTCGTGGCCACAGGAGGGGCACAGCCATTGATCGTGAATGCGCTCCTGGACCGCGATTTTCGTTGCTGGTCTTCGGCGCTGGAGGAAGATTCGAACGCCGCTGCCACCGGCGATCAATCTCACGAGCGATGTCGATCGGATATGCCTGAGTCACGGTTGTGTTCCTTTGCAAGGCGGGAGCACAACCGGTCTCTCTGCCATCGGCGCCCGGATTTAAAGCCGATGATGTTCCTAAGATGGGTCACCCAGAACCAAATAGCCAGCTTTTTCAGCTGAACCTGGCTGGGATTTCCGATTCCTGTGCAACTAGAGCAGCTTTCGTTTAGGTTGAATCTATCCGCGCGGTCATTGCCGCGCTCGAGCCGGCAATCCATCTTCGTACGAAAACGGATGGATGCGCGGGTCAAGCCCCATAGGCGCTAACTTAAGCTGCTTGGCGAGCTCGTCATGCGCGGGCTTGACCCGCGCATCCATCTTCTTCGCGAGAAAGTTCTTACGAAGATCGATGGATTGCCGGGTCAAGCCCGGCAATGACGACCTTAAGTTAGCGCC
>DATBYX010000394.1:0-4194 GCA_036513475.1 Xanthobacteraceae bacterium
AAATTCAACGTGGCGCAGGTACCGCGCGTGGACAGCTACCGCGGATTCATCTTTGCAACTCTCAATCCCGAGGCGCCCTCTCTGCTGGAATACCTCGGCCCCATCACTGGGCCGATCGATGAATGGCTGGACCGGCAGCCCGGCGGCAAGATCGCGGTGTGCGAGGCGAACCGGCTGCGCTACAAGGGCAATTGGAAGCTCGCCTACGACAATTCCGGCGACGGCTATCACGTGGTGTTCTCCCATCGCTCGCTGTTGGAGATGGAGAATCGGCAAGCCGACGTCGCCAACAAGGGGATGTCATATTACAAGGGCTCGCCTGACACCCAACCCATGTACATGGCCTATATGGGCCACGGCCATCACTTCAAGGACAAGCGGCCCAACATAGAGAAGCGCGCAGGCGGCTTGTGGGCCGTAGAAGGCCCGTGTCCCGGGATGGAGCATTACGCGCAGGAGCTGCGCCGGCGCTACGGCAGCAGGGCGGAAGAGATCCTCGATCTCGCCTCGTCGGAGCCCGTCAACATCAACGTATTTCCCAATTTCTCCCTGCTCGGCAATCACATCCAGGTGTTCGAGCCTGTCTCTGTCGATGAGACGAACGTCACCTGGTACGGCACTGCGGTCGTGGACGAGGACGGCGTGCTCGGCGGCGCCGCCGATGAGATCAATGCGCTACGCATGCGCACCCAGGAGCAGTTCCCGAACTTCGGCGAGGTGGACGACCTCGCCAATTTCGAGGAGATCCAGCGGGGGCTCGCCTGCCTTGAAGACGAGTGGATCTTTATGCACCGCGGTCTCGGCATTCCCGGCCGCATCAAGACCGACGCAAACGGCATCATCACCGCGCCCGCCACGGACGAAGTGTTCATGCGCGAATACATCAAGGAATGGAAACGCCTGATGCAGGCTAGTCCGAAGCTAACCGTGCAGCGCGAGCTGTGAGCTCCTTTGACTGAAATGAAATACCTGTTTGTCCGTACTCTGATGCTCACCACGGGCCTGCTCGCGGCAGGAGCTATTGCGCATACCGGGGCGCCGGACGGCTATCCCGCCCGCCCCGTGCGCATCATCGTGCCGTTCGCACCCGGCGGACCCGCCGATATCGTCGCCCGACTGCTCGCGCAGAAGCTCGGCGAGGACCTGGGCAAACAGTTCTTTGTCGAGAACCAGCCGGGCGCCGGGGGGAATCTCGGAATGGGCGCCGCCGCACGCGCGGTGCCCGATGGCTACACGGCCGTGCTCGTTTCATCGAGCTACATGGTCAACCCCAGCCTTTATCCGAAAGTGCCATACAACCCGGCCAAGGACTTCATGCCGGTGACCTTGCCGGCCTTTGCGCCGAACGTGCTCGTTGCGAACCCTTCGCTGCCGGTCAAGAGCGTCAAGGCACTTGCCGAGTATGTGAAGGCCAACCCGGGCAAGTTGAGCTTTGCCTCCGCTGGAATGGGGACGACGCCTTATCTTTCAGGCGAGTTGTTCAACCACTCGCTCAGTGCCGATCTCGTGCACGTGCCGTTCAACGGCTCGGCACCGGCGATCCAGTCGGTACTTGGAGGCCACACACCGTTCGGGTTCGTGGTGCTCGCGCCGGCGGTGCCACACATCAAGGAAGGCAAGCTGCGCGGGCTCGCCGTCCTGAGCGCGCAACGCTCCTCCGCACTGCCCGATGTGCCGACCATCGGCGAGGCCGGCTTTCCCGGCCAGGAGGCGGATACGCTCCTCGGAGTGCTCGTCCCTGCCGGGACGCCGAAGGGCATCATTGATCTCCTGCATGGAGAAATCGCACGCATCGTGGCACTGCCCGAGGTGAAAGAGCGCCTCGACGCCATCGGCTTCGTCCCGGTTGCCAATACGCCCGACGAGTTCGCCGCCGTCATCAAAACGGAATCCGAGCGCTGGGCTAAGGTCATCCGCGCTGCCAATATCAAGGCCGAGCCGTAACGGATTATTGCAGATGGCGGACTACCACGTGAAAAATGTCGAGCCCGTCGTCGTCGGCAAAGACATTCAGGCTCGTGTGTTCACTCTGGCGCAGGGCGATCGCATTCCCTGGCATTACCACAGCGAAAGCACCGACCACTATTTCGTGCTGCGTGGCACCCTCACCATCGAGACCCGCACCCCTGAACATCGACACGCGTTGCGGGTCGGGGAGCGATACAAGATCCTGCCCGGCACCCCGCATTGCATCTCCAACGCATCCGCCGCCGAATGTCAGTTCCTCCTGTTGCAAGGGGTGGGCAAATACGACTGGCATAAGGCCGACGCGATCGACTGACAGGCGAGCATGCAACTCACCCACGATCCCTCGCTCAGCTCCTACTACGTTAGCGATGCGCTCTATCAGGAGCTGGTCGAGAGCTTCTCCGACTGGCAACGCGACGAGCTCGCGATCGCCGATCCTTCCCAGCGCGACCGCTTCCGCATGCTGATCGAGCGGGAAGCGCGGCTCCTTGATCAGCTTCGCTTCGACGAGTGGCTTTCCATGTATGCGCCCGAATGCATCTACTGGGTCCCGGGCACCCCCGAAGCCGGCGATCCGCGCCGGGAGATTACGATCTCGTTCGACGACCGCCGGCGGATGGAAGACCGCATCTATCGGCTGCGCACGGGTTATGCCTGGTCGCAAGCTCCCAAATCGCGCACCGTCCGGATGATCTCCAACGTCGAAGTGTTCTCTACGCAGCAGAGCTCGATTCGGATGGTGCGCTCAAACTTCCTGATCAGCGAGTTCCGGGTGGACGGAACGCGTTTTCTCTCAGGCTGGTGCGGCCACCGCTTTATCGAGAGTGCCCACTCCTGGCAGATACGGGTCCGGCAGGTGAACCTGATCGACTGCGACCAGAACCTGCGCAATCCCAGCATCGTCCTTTGACCTCGTGGCGAAACCGCAATGACCGCAACCGCGCTCGACTCCGTCATCTTCCGCGACATCTTCAGCACGCCGGAGATGCGTCAGGTGTTCTCCGACGAGGGGCGGACCGCCTATTACCTCGACATCGAGGCGGCGCTGGCGCGTGCCCAGGCGCGGCTTGGGGTCATCCCCGAAGCGGCTGCGCGCGAGATCGACCGGCAGTGCCGGATCGAGAACATCGACCTTGCCCGCCTGAAGCAGCAGACCGAGCGTATCGGCTATCCGATCCTCGGCGTCGTGCAGCAGATCGTCGATCTCTGCGCCGATGGGCTGGGCGAATGGTGCCATTGGGGCGCGACCACGCAGGATATTACCGACACGGCGGCGATCCTGCAGATCCGCGCCGCGCTCGCATTGGTCGAAAACGAGATGGAGGCGATCGCCGGCGTGCTCGCCGACCTGTCGCGCCGTTATCGGGACACGCCGATGGCTGGGCGCAGCAACCTGCAGCAGGCGGTGCCGCTCACCTTCGGCTTCAAGATGGCCGCCCTGCTCGCCGCCATGCAACGACACCGCGAACGACTCGCCCAATTGCGCCCGCGAGTCCTGGTAGGCGAGTTCGGCGGCGCGGTCGGCACCCTGGCTTCCCTGGGCGCTGCGGGGCTCAAGGTACAGGCGGCCCTGATGGACGAGCTCCGCCTCGGCCAGCCGGAGATTGCTTGGCATACGGTGCGTGACCGCATCGGGGAGGTCGCTTGTTTTCTCGGTCTCCTCACCGGAACGCTCGGCAAGATCTCCATGGACGTAAAGCTCCTGATGCAGACGGAGGTCGCCGAGGTCTATGAGCCCTTTCACGCGGCGCGCGGCTCATCGAGCACGATGCCGCAGAAGCGCAATCCGGTCTCCTGCCTCTACATTCATTCCACGGTCGCGCTCGTGCGCCAGCATGTCGCGGCGTTGCTCGAAGCAGCGGTTGCCGATCACGAGCGTTCGACCGGCCCATGGGAAATCGAGTGGATTTCGTTGCCCGAGATTTTTCTGCTCGCGTCCGGGGCGCTGGCACAGACCAGGCTGATGCTTTCCGGGCTCGAAGTGGACCCTGCACGCATGCGGGCCAATCTCGATCTCACCCGCGGCATGATCGTCTCGGAAGCCGTCATGATGGGGCTGGGACCGCACCTCGGCCGGCAACGCGCGCACGATCTCGTATACGACATCTGCCGCAAGGTCGCGACGGGCGGCGAGCCTTTGCTCGATCTGCTGGCGCAGGACGCGGAGATCTCGCGCCACCTCAGTCGGGCGGAGCTCGCCAAGCTGTGCGATCCACAAAACTATCT
>DATBYX010000395.1:0-4118 GCA_036513475.1 Xanthobacteraceae bacterium
GTGAGCCCAACCTTCTGGCCGGACTCGCTTTTCTCAATCACGATCGCTTTGAAGGAGGCCATGGGAGAGCCCAGAACAGAGAGAGATCACAGAGGCCAAAGAGCAAAGAAGCAGCGGGTGAGCATTCTTCCGTACTCGCGCCTCTTCGTCCACTGGCTTTTTATTCCGGGACCGTCTCCTCAGGCCATTGCCGCCGCGCGCTGCACGGGTTTTTCGACAATCGGCAAATTTATCAGAGCGGAGAGAAGGCCAAAGAGTATCGAGAGATACCACACCGAGTCATAGGATCCGGTTCGCTCAAAGACCACACCGCCAAGCCACACGCCGAGAAAACCCCCGACCTGGTGGCTGAAAAAGGCGAACCCCGAGAGGGTAGCGAGCCATCGGGTGCCGAACATCACGGCGATGATGCCGTTGGTCGGCGCGATGGTGGACAACCACAGAAGGCCCATCACCGCCCCGAACAGAAGTGCGGAGGGCGCAGTAATCGGGAATGCGATGAAACCCCAAATCGCGAGCGCGCGCGCGACATAGATAATCGACAGCAGATAGCGTTTGGGCATCAGGTTGCCCAACCAGCCCGACATAAGCGAGCCCACGATATTGAACAGCCCGATGGCGGCAATAGTCCAGCCGCCAACCTCAATCGGCAGCCCGCGGTCAACGAGATAGGCCGGCAGGTGCACGGTAATGAATGCGAGTTGAAAGCCGCAGGTAAAGTACCCGAGCACGAGCAGCAGATAGGAGCGCTGCGCGAAGGCCTCGGAGAGCGCCTGCGGCAGCGACTGCGGCGAACCTTGGGATATGCGGGTGCCGACATTTCGCGTGGCGAGCGCGAGCGAGGCCGGCACTACCAGCAGCATGACCAACCCGAAGATCTCCAGCGTCTCCTGCCAGCCCACGCTATCGATGAGCGACACGGTAAGCGGCGCGTAGAGGAATTGCCCGAATGAGCCCGCGGCCGTGCCGGCACCGAAGGCGGGCAATCGCCAATGTTCCGGCAAGAGCTTGCCGAAAGCCGCAAGCACGATGCCGAACGAGCATCCTGCAAGCCCAAAGCCGATGAGACATCCCGCCGAGAGATCGAGGATCAGCGGCGTCGTTGCAAACGCCATGATCGCCAGACCGAGGGCATATAGGATGCCCCCGGCACACAATACACGCACCACACCGAAGCGATCCGCCAGGATGCCCGCCGTGGGCTGGCCGAGCCCCCAAAGGATGTTCTGTGCCGCGAGGGCCAGCCCGAACACATCGCGGCCCCACCCGTTCGCCTGCGACTGCGGTGTGAGGAAGAACCCAAGGCTCGAGCGCGGGCCAAAGCTGATGACCGAGATGAGGCAACCGCAGAGCACAATGAGGGCATGCCTTCGCCAGTCTCCCACCAAAGAACGCGACGGGGCAACGGGCACAACCGTCATGAAGGGGGATCTCCGTAAATCCAGAAGAGAATCGAAGATCGCGTGTTCTACCGACTAGCTCAAACTCTCCCAACAAAATACTGCGTTTCGGCTCGGGCGGTTGCGCATGGCAGCCCCGCAGCTAGCGGCCCTTGCAGGACGAGAGGGATAAAGGTCCCAGCCAAATGCGGCTCTCAGAGGTCGAAGATCAGAGGTGCTACAGGCTTTTCGCTACGGACTGCGTCGTCTCCGGATCGCTCCACTCCGGCGCATCCGCGCCGTCACCCCATGCGCGTGGGCGATAAAAGATGTGCACGCCTAGCCTGTACATCTTTTTCATTTCCCGCACCCAGCCCGGATGAACGTAGTTGGCATGGTAGTGCGTAGCCTTGCCCACTTCCGGCAGCCACAGCCTGCCGTCGAGCATCTCAGCCGCAATCTTCTTGGCGCGCTCCCACATGTCGGGCTCGCGAACCACATCCCGGATGCCGTCGCAGGCAAAAGTAAACTGGCATGCGAGATGCCGGTGCGCGTTCTGATAAACGACGCCACAAACTGTGTCCGGGTACTTGCCCGAGAATGCGCGGTTGAGAATCACCTGAGCGACCGCAACCTGCCCGAGCACAGGCTCGCCGCGTGCCTCGAAATAAACCGCCTCGGCGAGGCATTTTTCCGCTTTCGCACGACCCTTCTCATCGAGTTTGAGCTGCTCGGCCGGCGACATTGGCCGCTTGTCTGCGCCGGTCACCTCGCCTTTAGGCGCCACGGTCTCCCCACCCTGACCCGACTCGTCCTTTCCGCCCCGATCGAAGATCGGGGGAAGGTCCGCCCTGTCGATGGGCACGTCGAAAATGCCTCCCTCTTCGCCGGCTCCGGCCCCATCCGGCGGCAACGATGCGAGCTTGAAACTCGATTCCCCAGTTATCGTTGTGGACCTGTTCAATGGATCGGCTGCGGCTGCAGTGTCTGCCGCCCCAGCGTGGCTGAAGTCCACGAAGTGTGGTTCCTCTCCCGGCGCCCACGGCTCGAGCGCAGCAAGCTTTACGCCCATCGGATGGCTACCGAAATAAAGCCGCTCCGGCGGAAGCTTCAGATCGGGATCAAGTGCGGCACTGTCCTTCGGCCAAGCCGCCTCGTCGCCGCTCCTCGCATTCCTCGTGCCCTCCCCAGAAGTGGGAGCAAGCACCGGATAGGCTACATCCGCGCTTTGCGGCGAGACACTCGCGACGCGATACTCGGCGCCGCTCGAAGATCCACGAATTTCTCCTCCCGGTTCGGAGGAGTCCGATTGATCACCGCCGCCCCGCTGCGCACCAGACGCGGGTGGCTTGTCAGTAATGCCTGCTAGTTCCTGCCGGTCCACTGGAGCCGACGAGCCGGTGCCCTGCTGCGATTGCGCCGTCGGTAACGACGCTCCTTGCGAGCCCTGGGCCTGCACTAACGGTTTCGGCTGATCACCGCGCTTAACGGATGCCAGGAGGTCGCCCTTGCCAGAAACGGCATAATTGCCCTTGCGGCTGCGATCGACGAATGATCGGCCAGAGCCATACATTTCATTTTCTCTGGCGATGCGCTCCTGAATCGACCCGCTCGGGTCGTTGCTACGCGGATCGAGACCAACGAGCGTATAGCCCAGGGAGACGGGAATCGATGCTCCGGTTGCGTCCGCAATTCTGACTCTCTGCTCAGGGTTGGTGCTAAAAGGCGATGCGAGGTTCGCCCTTTGCGAACGCTCCGCGGGCACGGGCTGACGCACTATGAGCGCAGCCAGATCCTGACGGCCGAGCCCGCTCGGCAGCATCAGCACTATAAGGACCCCCAAGCCGAAAGGGGCCTTAAAGCCCCCTTTCGGCCCTCCCCGTGACCCAAGCATCGTCAGCTGACCCCCAGCCCCGAACGCAATCGCATACTCGTGTCGCGTCAAGGCACCGTCATGGCGCAATTGCGACCATTTTTTTATTGCGGCCTTAGGCTTGCTTTCGCGTTAACCGCGTGTTGAGCGCCCTATTATCGCCACAGGAATCGAAATGCCGCGCGCTACGCCTGCTTAAGAAGGCGATGGGTCGTCGACTCAAAAGCACGACTTGATTCGGAACCAATCCTTAACCTCGCGGCAAGGCGAAGGGGGATAATCACTGTGTGTCCAATGATGCGTCCGAGCACGCCGAGGGGGCCTTGAACGCGTCGAACCAGGCGTCTGAAAGCGTCAGAACCGCTGCCTTGGCGGCGGCATGCGCGAGATCGACAAATATACGTCTGCGGTTGCAGCTTCGATCGAGCAGCAGAGTGCAGCGACGGGTCAAATTTCCTCAAACGTGATCCATGCTGCGGAGGAGACGAACGTCGTTGGCGCCGCGCTTGTGAAGGTCAACGAAGCGGCGATGCACACCAGCGCATCAGCCGGTGCGGTGCTCGACGGCTCGCAGGCGGTCGAAGCCGCGGTTTCGGAGCTGCGCACCGAAGTGGAAGATTTCCTGCGCAAAGTGGTGGCTTGATCAGACGACGGAGGTCGGATGTCGGCGGACAGCTCTCGGATCTGAACATCTGATATCTGTCATCCGTCCTCCATCGTCTGTTCCCCGATCGCGGCTTGCGCGGCGGCGAGCCGTGCGATGGGCACGCGGAATGGCGAGCACGATACATAGTCGAGTCCTATCTCATGGCAGAAAGCGACCGACGGAGGATCGCCGCCATGTTCCCCGCAAATGCCGACCTTGA
>DATBYX010000396.1:0-26462 GCA_036513475.1 Xanthobacteraceae bacterium
GGCCAGTCGGGTGAGCGGCATTTTGGCCGGATCGATGAATTCGCCCTGTTCCGCCCACTCCTCCGCCAATGCCTGGGCCACAGCGGGGCTAGGCACCGCGAGCAGATTGCGCGCGGGTGTCCTGATCGGACGATCATCAACAGTGACGCGAAACCCGTTGCCTGTGCTTTCGACCCCCGCGCGCCCATAGAACCGCCTTCGCAATTGGGGTCGCATGGCACGGCGTGCCGCTTCCATGGGATCCGCCGTTCCAAGGGGCGTAATCTGCTCGAACAGGTCCCGCATACGGTCAACGTGGGGGGCACGCGCGGGACCCGCAACGTAGGGGGCATACGGCCGGCGTTTTGCCCTCTCGCGCCATTCCGGGGCCCGGAATCCATAAACCCCGGACGGGGCCGGTCGATCACCGGTCTCGCCGCGTCCCCGGCCGCGGAATGACAGTAGCGAGGCGCAAGCGCGTGAAACCATGCGAGGTCAAAACCTGTTGTAGATCAGTGTACGGGTGGAATTCCAAGAGAGGTTCCACTAGTATCCGCGCCGGATTCGCAAGGGCGGCATCCCAATGCTGCCATAGGCCGACGGTAATGGCCCAATGCGCGGGGGGGCCGCGCAGGTCAACGTAAGGGGTGCGCGGCCGGGGGGAGCGTACAGAGGAGTAGATGAAACCTACCGATATTTCGGCACCGGACTACTTCCACAAGGTCGTGGATTGTCAGTGGGCCTGTCCGGCTCACACCCCAGTCCCTGAATACATCCGATTGATTGCCGCTGGGCGATACAGCGACGCTTACATGATCAATTGGAAATCCAATGTCTTTCCCGGAATTCTCGGGCGTACCTGCGACCGGCCATGCGAGCCGGCCTGCCGGCGGGTCCGCGTAGAAAAGGAGCCGGTGGCGATCTGCCGCCTGAAGCGCGTTGCGGCGGACTTCAAGGATGATATCCGTACCCGCCTGCCCCGCCCGGCTGCCGTCCGCAACGGCAGGCGTATTGCGCTGCTCGGCGGCGGGCCGGCATCTCTGACAGTCGCCCGTGACCTTGCGCCGCTCGGCTATGATTGTGTCATCTTCGATCAGGATCCCAAGGCGGGCGGCATGATCCGCACGCAGATCCCGCGGTTCCGATTGCCGGAATCCATCATCGATGAGGAATGCGACTACATCCTCAATCTCGGCATCGAGTTTCGCGGGGGCGAGCGTATCGACAGCTTGAAATCCCTGTTGGCGCAGGATTGGGATGCAATCTTCGTCGGCTGCGGCGCGCCGCGCGGGCGCGACCTCGAGATCCCTGGGCGCAAGGAGGCCGCCGCCAACATCCATATCGGAATCGATTGGCTCTCATCCGTCTCCTTCGGGCATATCGACAAGATTGGCCAACGCGTGATCGTGCTGGGCGGCGGCAACACAGCCATGGACTGCTGCCGCTCCTCGCGCAGGCTGGGCGGACAGGACGTCAAGGTGATCGTGCGATCCGGTTTCGAGGAGATGAAGGCGTCTCCGTGGGAGAAGGAAGACGCCATGCACGAGGATATTCCAATCCTCAATTATCTCTTGCCCAAGGAGTTCACGCACCACAATGGCCGGTTGACGGGAGTCGTCTTCGAGAAGGTCAAGTCCGAATACGACGCCAACGGCCGGCGCACGCTCGTCCCGACCGGCGAGCCCACTCAGCACTTTGCCTGCGACGACGTGCTGGTCGCCGTCGGCCAGGAAAATGCATTCCCCTGGATCGAGCGCGATATCGGCATCGCGTTCGATCGGTGGGACATGCCGAAAGTCGATCCCAAGACGATGGCGTCGACGAATCCGAAAGTATTCTTCGGCGGCGATGCAGCGTTCGGCCCAAAGAACATCATCTGGGCGGTGGCCCATGGTCACGACGCCGCGCTCTCCATCGACAAGCTGTGCTCCGGTCTCGACATCCATGACCGTCCGACACCGATGGTTGAGATCGTCAGCCAGAAAATGGGCATCCACGAGTGGAGCTACGACAACGACATTGCGCCCGATCGGCGCTACCGCGTGCCGCTGCGCGACAAGGTGGTTGCCCTGCGCGACATCAAGGCGGAGGTCGAGCTCGGTTATGACCCCGAGCTGGCCCTCAAGGAGGCTTATCGTTGTCTCAATTGCGATGTGCAGACGGTGTTCACCTCGTCGCTTTGCATCGAATGCGATGCTTGCGTCGATATCTGCCCGATGGACTGTATCACGTTCACGGAGAATGGAGACGAGGCGGACCTGCGCACGCGGCTCAAAGCGCCGGCGAAGAACGTGACCCAGGACCTCTACGTCGCCAACGATCTCAAGACCGGTCGCGTCATGGTCAAGGACGAGGACGTATGCCTGCACTGCGGGCTATGCGCGGAGCGCTGTCCGACCGGTGCCTGGGACATGAAGAAATATCTCATCGACATGACGCATGCGGATGACATATGCCAGGTAGCGGCCCGATCAGCAGCGTGAACGATTTCGTCGTTCGCTTTGCGAACGTCAACGGCTCGGGCTCCGCGAGCGCGAACGAGTTGTTCGCGCGCGCGATTCTGCGCATGGGAATCCCGGTTGCGCCCCGCAACATCTTTCCCTCCAACATCCAGGGCCTGCCCACCTGGTATGAAGTGCGCGTGTCGGGATCCGGCCACCTCGGCGCGCGTGGCGGCACGGACCTCATGGTCGCGATGAATCCCCAGACCTGGGACAGGGATGTCGCCTGCATCGAGCCCGGCGGTTATCTGTTCTACGACTGCACCAAGCCGATGCCGAGGTCGAGATTCCGCGAAGACATCACGGTTATCGGCGTGCCGCTCACCGCCATTTGCAATCGCGAATACACTGACCCGCGCCAGCGCCAGCTGTTCAAGAACATCATCTATGTGGGGGCGCTCTCGGCGCTGCTCGAGATGGACGTCAAGGTTCTCGAGCAGCTCATCGGCGAGCAATTCAAGTCCAAGGAGAAGCTGATCGGGGCCAACGTGCATGCCCTGCATCTTGGACGCGACTGGGCGCTGATGAATTTAGCTTGTCCCCTCGGCCTGCGCCTGCAGCGCTCCAATGCCGTGGGTGACCACATCTTCATCGAAGGCAACTCGGCCGCGGCGCTTGGTGCGCTTTATGGTGGCGCTACCGTTTGCGCTTGGTATCCCATCACCCCGTCCTCGTCGCTCGCGGACGCGTTCACAGGCCATTGCCGACGGCTGCGGGTCGACCCGGCGACCAAGCAGAACAAGGTTGCGATCGTTCAGGCCGAGGACGAGCTCGCTTCCATCGGCATCGTGATCGGGGCTGCGTGGAACGGCGCTCGCGCTTTCACTGCCACTTCCGGCCCCGGCATTTCCCTGATGCAGGAGTTCCTGGGCCTAGCCTATTTCGCAGAAATTCCCGCCGTGATCTTCGATGTGCAGCGCGCGGGCCCCTCGACCGGCATGCCGACGCGCACCCAGCAGTGCGATCTGATCTCCTGCGCGTACGCGTCGCATGGCGATACTAAGCATGTCCTCCTCTTTCCGGAGGACCCGGCCGAGGCTTTCGACTTCGCGGCGGATGCCTTCGACCTGGCGGATCGCCTGCAGACCCCGGTCTTCGTGATGCTCGACCTCGATATCGGGATGAACCATCGCCTGTGCCGGCCGCTCACCTGGAACGACAGCCGCAAATACGATCGCGGCAAGGTCATGACGGGAGCCGACCTCGAGGCAGGCAAGGAGTTCGGCCGTTATTTGGACGTGGACGGGGACGGAATTCCTTATCGCACCTATCCGGGCACCCATCCCAGCAAAGGCTCGTTCTTTACCCGCGGGACATCGCGCGACCGATATGCGCGCTATACCGAAGAAGGTGCCGCCTATGCCGACAACATGCAGCGCCTCATCCGCAAGTTCGAGACCGCGAAGAATCTCGTCCCGCGCCCTCTGCAGGCCAACTCCGCCCGACCGACAAAGTATGGTGTCATCTATTACGGCTCCACATCACCGGCCATGGACGAGGCCATCGGTCTGATGGAGGCGCGCGGTCAGGCGCTCAACCGGCTTCGGGTGCGCGCCTTTCCCTTCCATTCGAGCGTGACGAGTTTCGTCGGCGATCACGACTTTGTTTTCGTCGTCGAGCAGAACCGCGACGCGCAGCTGCGCTCGCTGATCGTCAACGAATGCGGCATCGATCCCATCCGGCTGGTGCCCATCCTGCATTATGATGGAACTCCGATCACCGCGCGCTTTATTGCGCGCGCCATTGGGGAGCACGTCGACGCGCTCAAGGTAACGCCGTTGCGCAAGGTGGTGTCGTGATGTCGCGCGTGTCCCGGGCGCAGTGCAGCATGAGCAGCGCCACCCAGTATATTCCGGGTATGCGCAGTTCTGAATGCGCTGCTCATGATGCGCTGCAGACCCGGGACCTCACGGAGCTCCGGCGCCTTCCAGCTCGGAGTATTTGGCGGTCCCGGATCAGCGGCGCACTGCCTCGCGCGTGGACAGTTGCGCCATGATCGAACGACTTGTGCACGCGCTCGCGCTGCGCCGCATCCGGGACACACGGGCGTTTATAGCGAAGATGAGATCACGCTGATGACCTACATCACCAAGCCCAAGTTCCACCATCCGGCGCTGCCGAAGAATGCGCTCGGGTACACCCATCGCGATTACGAGGGATCCATATCGACGCTGTGTGCGGGTTGCGGGCACGATTCCATCTCCGGCGCGATCATCGAGGCCTGCTTCGAGCTCGATATCGAGCCGCACCGCGTTGCCAAGCTCTCCGGCATCGGCTGCTCGTCCAAGACGCCGACCTATTTCCTCGGCAGCTCCCATGGATTCAACTCCGTGCACGGACGCATGCCCTCCGTGCTCACCGGTGCAAACCTCGCGAACCGCGATCTCATCTACCTCGGCATCTCTGGCGACGGCGATTCGGCCTCGATCGGGATCGGCCAGTTCGTGCATGCGCTCCGCCGCGGCGTGAACATGGTTTACATCGTGGAGAACAACGGCGTGTATGGGCTCACCAAGGGCCAGTTCTCCGCCACCGCCGACCGCGGCTCCAAGTCGAAGCGTGGGCTGATCAATAGCGACAGCGCCGTCGACCTCGCCGCGATGGCCTTACATGTGGGCGCTACCTTCGTCGCACGCTCGTTTTCCGGTGACAAGGATCAGCTCGTCCCATTGATCAAAGCGGCGCTTGAGCACGAGGGCGCGGCATTCCTCGACGTGATCTCGCCCTGCGTCGCGTTCAACAATCATGCCGGATCGACCAAGAGCTTCGATTATGTGCGCGAGCACAACGAAGCGGTGAACCGGCTGGATTTCATAACCGGGCGCGCGCCGATCAGGGTGAGCTATGAGCCGGGCGCAATCGAAGTGGTCGAGCAGCACGATGGCTCAAAGCTGGTGCTCAAGAAGATCGCGGGCGACTACGACCCGCATGATCGTGTCGGTGCCATGACCTTCCTGCAGCGCCATGCCGAGATCGGGCAGGTGGTGACCGGATTGCTCTACGTCGATCCCGAGCCGGAAGATCTGCACCGGCATTTCAATACGGTGCCGGCGCCGCTCAACAGCCTCTCGGAAAAAGACCTGTGTCCGGGATCGGCGATGCTGGACAAGATCAACGCGAGCCTGCGGTAAGGTTCGGGCTTCCTCCAGTCTGCGCGCAAGCAGGCTGGCACGCGACTCATTAAGCCCGAATGAGCGAAGCAAGATCCGGGACCCCTACTCCTCAGGCGCCTCGACGATAGGATCGTAGCGTGAGGCATCGAGTCCGAGCAGGCTCCATGACTGGCGCATGTGCGGCGGCAGCGGCGCGGTCACGTCGATATTGCCGCCGCGGGGATGCGGCACCACTATTCGGCGAGCCAGAAGATGCAGCCGGTTCTGCATTCCGCCGGGAAGCTCCCAATTCTCCTTGCTGAAGTATTTCGGGTCGCCGACGATCGGGTGACCGATATGCGCCATGTGCGCCCGCAATTGGTGGGTGCGGCCCGTTACCGGCTTGAGAGAGAGCCAGGCAAGCTGCCGCGCGGCGGTATCGACCACGGCGTAATACGTGACGGCGTGGCTTGCTCCCTCCTCTCCGTGTCGGGCAACGCGCATGAAGGACGCGTCCTCGCGCTCCTCCTTGGCGAGAAACGTCGAGATGCGGCCCTGCCGCGGTTTGGGCACGCCAGCGACCAGCGCCCAATAGATCTTGCGTGCCGAGCGGGAGCGAAAGATCTTGGCCAGCGCGGAAGCGGCAAAGCGCGTCTTCGCGACAAGAAGACAGCCGGCGGTATCCTTGTCGAGCCTATGCACCAGACGCGGGCGCTGTCCCTCGGCGTTGCGCAACGCATCGAGCATGCCGTCGAGATGGCGCGTCGTTCCCGACCCGCCCTGCACCGCCAGACCCATCGGCTTGTCGAGCACCAGTACGTCGGAGTCCTGGTAGAGCGTTATGGAATCGAGAAACTCGCGAGTCTTGATGTCGGCCGCGCTTCCTACTTTCTTCGTCGCACTCTGATCGAGTCGCAACGGCGGGATGCGTACCGCCTGCCCGCTCTCCAATCTTTGTTTCGGCTGCGCGCGCTTGCCATTCACCCGCAGCTCGCCTTTGCGAATTATCCGCTGAATGTGGGAAAACGACAGCCCGGGAAACCGAGCTTCGAGAAAGCGGTCGACGCGCATCCCAGTTTCGTCGGCGGTGACAATGACGCTCTGAACTCCCATGGGGATAGCTCGCACGCCCTGAGCGGCGCTGTTTTTCTGGTGTAGTGATTGCGCCACGTCCGCTTCCTCCATTCAGCTCAACGTTATGCTCAACTCCGCCGACGACGGGAGGTATGCAGCGCCGCAACCGCATCCTCACGAGCTGTCCCGCTGCTTGCGAAGCTGCGCCCAAAACTCCAGCCGTTTGGCGAGCTCGCCCTCGAACCCGCGCCTGGGCGGATCATAGAATTTCTGCCGGCCCAGCTGCTCCGGGAAATAGTCCTGACCGGAGAACGCCTCAGGCGAATCGTGATCGTATCGATAATCCTCGCCGTAGCCTTGCGCGCGCATCAGCTTGGTCGGTGCGTTGAGGATATGCTTCGGCGGCAGCAGCGAGCCTGCCTCCTTGGCAGTGCGCATGGCGCGCTCGAATGCGACATAGGCCGCATTCGACTTGGGAGCAGTGGCCACGTAGATCACGGCCTGGGCAATTGCCAGCTCGCCTTCGGGAGAGCCCAAAAAATCGTAGGCATCCTTCGCCGCGTTGCAGACGGCAAGCGCTTGTGGATCGGCAAGCCCCACGTCCTCCACTGCCATGCGGACCACGCGCCGCGCGATATAGAGCGGATCCTCGCCGGCATCCAGCATGCGGCAGAGGTAATACAGCGCGGCGTCCGGATCGGAGCCCCGCACCGACTTGTGCAGCGCGCTGATCAGATTGTAGTGGCCATCCTGCTTCTTGTCGTAGATCGGCGCCCGCCGCTGCACCACCACCTGCAACTGCGCCGCGTCGAAGGTCTCACCCGGCCGGGCCGCGCGCCAGACCTCCTCGGCAAGCGTAAGCGCCGCGCGGCCATCGCCGTCGGCCATGCGAATCAGCGATCGCCGGGCGTCCGGATCGAGGGGAAGGGGCCTGGCTTCGATCGACTCCGCGCGGGCGAGCAGGCTTTCGAGCGCGGCCGCGTCGAGGGGCTTGAAAACGAGCACGCGGGCGCGGGAGAGGAGCGGCGCTATGAGCTCGAAGGAAGGGTTCTCAGTCGTGGCACCGACCAGCACGATGGTGCCGTCCTCCACGACCGGCAGAAAGGAATCCTGCTGCGCCCGATTGAAGCGGTGAATCTCATCGACGAACAGCAGCGTGCCGCGGCCGATCTCGCGCCGCTCACGCGCCGCGTCGAACACTTTCTTCAGGTCGCCAACACCGGAAAATATGGCCGAGATCTGCTCGAAGTGCAGGTCCGTTGCGTGCGCCAACAGCCGCGCGACCGTGGTCTTGCCGGTCCCCGGTGGGCCCCAGAAGATCAGGGAGCCAAGGCTGCGCGAATCCAGGAGACGCGTGAGGGCGCCATCGCGCCCCAGCAGGTGCTCTTGGCCAACAACCTCCGCAAGGATACGCGGCCGCAGCTTGTCGGCCAAGGGACGCGGCGCATCCTGCGCAAGTCCTGCCGCCGCGAAGAGGTTGGGCCCTCCACGTCCGGCACCCGCTTTCATCCCCACAACTCGATCGTGGTCTCCTGTCCGCCTCGCCTGATGGTGATGCGCCAGAGCCGGTTGCGCTGACCGGCGACCCGCTCGAGGTCGCGGGTCCTCGCGATTTTCGTGTTGTTCACTGCAAGCACGAGATCGCCGCGCTGGAACAAGCTCTGCGCCGGAGAGCCATTGGCAATATCGACAACCACTACGCCTTCAGCGGCAGGATCAAGGCGAAGATCATCCGCGAGCGCCGGCGACAGGTTGGACACCTTGGCGCCCTGGAAGGGCGATGGCGAGGCAATGACCAGCTCATCGTGAGGAGTATCGGGCGGCGCCTCGAGCGCAACATTGACAGCGAGCTCCTTCCCTCCTCGCATCACGCCGAGCCGGGCGCTGCCACCAACGGGCTTGGTTGCGAAACGGTACTCGAAGGCATTGGGATCTTCGACTGCTTGTCCATCGATGCTGACAATGAGGTCGCTCGATTTCAGTCCCGCTCGCCCGGCCGGGCCGGCGGCGCCTACGCTCGCAATCAGGGCTCCGGTCGGCCGCTTCAGCCCGAGACTCTCGGCAATCTCCGGAGTGACCGCCTGAAGCCGCGCGCCGAGCCAAGGTCGCTTTACCGTGGATCCGCCGCTCTTCGCCGAGGCGACCACCACTCTGACCATGTTGGCTGGGATGGCAAAGCCGATTCCCTGCGACCCTCCGGAGCGCGAGAAAATGGCGGTATTGATGCCGACCAGGTGGCCCGTCATATCCACCAATGCGCCGCCTGAGTTTCCAGGATTGATCGCGGCATCGGTCTGGATGAAGAACTGATAGTCGGTGATGCCGACCTGGGTGCGTGCGACCGCGGAGACGATGCCATGGGTCACCGTCTGCCCGACCGCGAACGGATTGCCGATGGCGAGCACGATGTCTCCCACTTCCAAGGCATCGGAATCCGAGAATTCCAACGCCGGAAAGCGCTCGTTGCGCGCCTTGATCCGCAGCACCGCGAGGTCCGAGCGCGCGTCCTTGAGCACCATCTCGGCCTCGAACTCCCGTTTATCGGACAGCGAGACCTTGACCTGATCAGCCCCTTCGATGACATGGTTGTTGGTGACAACCAGACCCGATGAGTCGATCAAAACTCCGGAGCCGAGCGACCGCTGGACCTGCTCACCCGACCCTCCCGGCATCCCGAAGAAGCGGCGGAAAATGGGATCATCGAAGAGCGGATTGCGCACGCTCACCGTCTTTGCGGCATAGACGTTGACCACGCCGGGAGCGACCCGCTGTACCACGGGCGCGTAGGACAGGCGCACCTCGTTGGGCGAGGACGGCACCCGGCGCTCCTGGGCAAGCGCCCCCGGCGGAGCCGCAGCGAGGCTGAGCAAAAGCGTGGCCACAAACGCCTTCACGTGAAAAGTCATGACGAATTCTCGGGTTTCTCGACGCCCAGATATACGCGCGCGCGGGGGGCAATTGAAGGGCGCGCGTGGGACGCAACAACCCGGTAATCAGCGTCCAGAGCTTTCTCGTGGCTGCTAAGAGACGGTCAAATGCGCCATCAGTGCCGCTTGACGCATACGGACTTGGCGCTCGCCAACAGCGGGTGAGACTCCGATCAAGGGCTCGGATCGCGTCCTCTGGCGCCATAGAATCCGCACGCGGCTCGAGAGTTGCCGCCTGCACGCCCCCGATGATGCGCTGAACGCCGCCTGATCAGAGCGGCGGCCCCTTGGACGCGACCAATTTCAAGGCCTTACGCCGCAGCGGGGCTCTCCGCCTCGGCCTTCGCCTCCGCCCCCAGTCCGGAATCCATGCCCTTGGCGCTGATGTCGCGATCGACGAACTCGATCACTCCCACCGGGGCCGAATCGCCGTAGCGAAATCCCGCTTTGAGGACGCGGGTATAGCCGCCGTTGCGCTCCTTGTAGCGCGGCCCCAGGACCTCGAAGAGCTTCTTCACCATGGGAACGCTGCGGATCTGCGCAATGGCCTGTCGGCGCGCGTGCAGGTCGCCGCGCTTGCCGAGCGTCACCAGCTTCTCGACGATCGGCCGGAGGTCCTTTGCCTTCGGCAAGGTCGTCACGATCTGCTCATGCTTGATCAAAGCCGCAGCCATGTTCGCGAACATGGCGCGCCGGTGCTCGGATGTGCGATTGAGCTTGCGATGGGCGTTGGCGTGGCGCATCTGATATCAGATCTCTGGCTCAATAATTGTGATCCTCGAAGCGCTTGGCCAGCTCGTCGATGTTGTCAGGGGGCCAGCCCGGCACCTCCATGCCGAGATGCAGACCCATCTGGGCCAGGACTTCCTTGATTTCGTTGAGCGACTTTCGGCCAAAGTTTGGGGTGCGCAGCATTTCGGCCTCGCTCTTCTGAACAAGATCGCCGATATAGACGATGTTGTCGTTCTTGAGGCAGTTCGCCGAGCGCACCGAGAGCTCGAGCTCGTCGACTTTTTTCAGGAAGGCCGGATTGAACGCGAGATCGGGGATGGGCTCGCCCACCGGCTCCTTGCCGCGCGGCTCCTCGAAGTTCACGAACACATTGAGCTGGTCCTGCAGAATGCGCGCAGCATAGGCTACGGCATCATCCGGACTGAGGGCGCCGTTGGTCTCGATCTGCATGGTCAGCTTATCGTAGTCGAGAATCTGCCCCTCGCGCGTGTTCTCGACCCGATAGGACACCTTGCGAACCGGCGAGTAGAGGCTATCCACGGGAATAAGCCCGATGGGCGCATCTTCGGGCCGGTTTCGCTCGGTGGGAACATAGCCCTTGCCGGTGTTCACGGTGAACTCCATCCGGATCTCGGCGCCCTCATCCAGGGTGCACAGAACGAGGTCGGGATTAAGCACGACGATGTCGCCGACGGTCTGGATGTCGCCAGCCGTCACAGCGCCGGGCCCCTGCTTCTTGACTACCATGCGCTTGGGCCCGTCTGATTGCATCCGGATGGCGATATCCTTGATGTTGAGCACGATATCGGTCACATCCTCGCGCACGCCGGGGATCGAGGAGAACTCGTGCAGCACGCCGTCGATATGCACAGACTGCACCGCGGCGCCTTGCAGGGATGACAGGAGAACGCGGCGCAGCGCGTTTCCCAGCGTCACGCCAAAACCGCGCTCGAGCGGCTCTGCGATCAGGATAGCGTCGCGCTTGGGATCGCCACCAGGCGTTACCTGCAGCTTGTTCGGTCGGATCAGTTCCTGCCAGTTCTTCTGAATGGTCACGTTGGCACCCATAGCATTGCGCGGCGGGGCAGCGGGCCGGGTCTCCCACTCCGCACCGTGGAAATTTCGAGCAACGGCGGGCTGTTCCGCGCTCCGCCCGGTGAGAACATCGTCTGTCATACTCTGCGCCTTTTGCGTGGACGGCAGCCGTTATGGGGTATCGGCGTCACGTCGCGGATGGAGGTAATGGTGAATCCGGCCGATTGGAGCGAGCGCAGTGCAGATTCACGACCCGAGCCCGGGCCTGCCACCTCGACTTCGAGGGTGCGCATCCCATGCTCCTGGGCCTTCTTCGCTGCGTCCTCTGCCGCGACCTGCGCTGCATAGGGCGTCGATTTTCGCGAGCCCTTAAATCCCATCGTGCCGGCTGACGACCATGCGATGGTATTTCCTTGTGCGTCCGTGATAGTGATCATCGTATTGTTGAAGGTCGCGTTCACATGCGCGATTCCGGAAGCGATATTCTTTCGTTCGCGTCGACGGACGCGGGTGGGTTCTTTCCCCATGCTTTGTCCTCAAAGAGTGCGGCGTTTGCCGCAGGCTCAAAACACTGACTTACCGTGAAGCAGCCATTGCCGGCTGCTCAACCACTTTACTTCTTCTTGCCTGCGATCGGCTTGGCCGGACCCTTACGGGTGCGTGCGTTGGTATGTGTACGCTGTCCGCGTACCGGCAGGCCTCGACGGTGACGCAACCCTCGGTAACATCCAAGGTCCATGAGCCGCTTGATGTTCATGGCGACCTCGCGCCGCAGGTCGCCTTCCACCATATAGTCACGATCGATGACTTCGCGAATCTGCAGGACCTCCTGGTCGGTCAGCTGTGATACCCGCCGGGCCTCGGGAATCCCGACCTTTTCCATGATTTCGCCCGCCTTCCTGGGTCCAATGCCATGGATGTACTGTAATGCAATCACGACACGCTTGTTGGTCGGTATATTGACACCGGCGATGCGGGCCACAGTCCTGCACTCCTCTTGCCGGCCGTAATCAGAATCGGCCTGTGATCATTCCACTACGCAAGCGCAAGCAATAACGCGACACCATGCCCCGTTCCCCGGGGCCCGGTATCGATCGGCCGCTCGCTTTGGATGCGGGTTATTAATGGATTCAAGTGCGTTTCGTCAACCTTTGCTGACCCCCGGTTTGGGCAGCGAGGCCTTGCGGCGGGCAGAGCGGGCCGCCAGCCCTTTATCGGGGGGGGGTTGAGAGCCTTGACGGCTGCCTTTGCGGGACCCGTTCCTTCATCGGTTCGAGCCGGGTTATTCCGGGCCGAGGAGCGGGCCGGCTTCTTTCGGGCTGGGCTTTGGGCTCGATTGACTCCCCGGCACCATGTTGAGGCCCCTGTCGATGGCGGCCGCAACTTGCCCCACCGGCGCCATGCCGTCGACCTCTCGCAGGACACTCTGCGCTCGGTAATAGGCAACCAGCGGTGCCGTGTACTCGCGGTAGGCCAGGAGGCGGCGTGCCAGCACCTCCGGATCATCGTCCGGACGCAGCGCCGCCCCCCGCGCCGCGGCCTCTGCCACGCGCTTCTTGATGCGCGAGAGCAGGATCTCCTCATCGACCTTGAGCTCAATCACGGCATCCAGCTTGAGACCCTTTTCCTTGAGCATCTGGTCCAACGCGTGCGCCTGGGGCACCGTCCGGGGAAAGCCGTCGAGAATGAAGCCGTTGCGCGCGTCCGGCTGGTCGATCCGCGCCGAGATGATGGCTACCACGAGGTCGTCCGGCACGAGCTCGCCGCGGGCCATGGCGTCCTTCGCGCGCAACCCGATGGAAGTGCCCGCCTTCACGGCGGCGCGCAACATGTCGCCCGTAGACAACTGCACAAGCCCATGCTTCGCGACGAGGTGCTTGGCCTGGGTCCCTTTGCCGGCCCCCGGGGGACCAAGCAGTATCAACCTCATCTACGCCGCCCCCGGAGCTTCGAACGCTTGATCAGTCCTTCGTACTGATGAGCAAGCAGATAGCCCTGAATCTGCGCCACAGTATCCATCGTGACGCTGACCACGATCAAGAGCGAGGTTCCTCCAAAATAGAAGGGCACCGAGGCATAGGAGATCAGGATTTCGGGGAGAATGCAGACCACTGCAAGATACCCGGCACCGATGACGGTAATGCGCGAGAGGACGTAGTCGATGTATTCCGCCGTGCGCTCGCCGGGTCGAATACCGGGAATGAAGCCGCCATGTTTTTTCAGATTATCGGCGGTTTCCGTCGGGTTGAACACGATTGCCGTATAGAAGAACGCAAAGAATATGATCAGAGCGACATAGAGAATCAGAAACAGCGGACGTCCATGGGCAAGCTGGGTGGTGATCGTCACGAACCAGTCCGGTCCCTGCCCGGCGTTGAAGTTGGCAACGGTCGTTGGCAAGAGCAGCAGCGAGGAGGCAAAGATCGGGGGGATGACGCCGGAGGTATTGAGCTTGAGCGGCAGATGCGAGGATTGGCCCTCGAACATGCGATTGCCGACCTGGCGCTTGGGATATTGGATCAGAAGCCGCCGTTGTGCGCGCTCCATGAACACAATGAATCCGATCACCACTACCGCCATCACAAGGACGACAAGGATCAGTCCCGTTGACAGAGCTCCCTGACGGCCGAGCTCGAGGGTGCCTGCAATGGCCGAAGGTAATTCCGCCACGATGCCGGAAAGGATGATAAGCGAGATGCCGTTGCCGATGCCGCGCGAGGTGATCTGCTCGCCGAGCCACATCAGAAACAGGGTTCCGCCGGTCAAGGTGACCACGGTAGCGATCCGGAAGAACCAGCCAGGATCGCTGACCACATTGCCCGCGCCCTCCAGACCGACAGAGATCCCGTAGGACTGGAACGCAGCGAGCAGCACGGTCAAATACCGCGTATATTGATTCATGACCTTGCGGCCCTGCTCTCCTTCCTTCTTGAGCTGTTCGAGAGTGGGTGAGACCGTCGTCATCAGCTGAATGATGATCGAGGCGGAAATGTAAGGCATGATGTTCAATGCGAAGATCGCCATCCGGTGGATGCCGCCACCGGAGAACATGTTGAACATCCCGAGAATGCCGCCCGCTTGGGAGCGGAAAATCTGGTCCCAGGCGGAGGGGTCAATTCCCGGCAGCGGAATGTACGTTCCGAAGCGATAAACCAGCAGCGCGCCGAGGGTGAACCAGATGCGCTTCTTCAACTCCTCCGCTTTGGCCAGCGCCGAAAAGTTGAGGTTGGCCGCAAGTTGTTCTGCCGCTGAGACCATTGGCTTGAGGCTCCGATTGTGTGCGCTCAGACGATATAGCGACTAACCCCCTTGTTCGCCTGTCCCCGGCTTCGGCGCCAAAACGGTCACAGAGCCGCCCGCCCTCTCCACTGCCGCCACCGCCGATTTGGAGGCGCCCCAGACCGAAAACGCTGCTTTCGTCGTGATCTCGCCGGAACCAAGCAGTCTTACCCCGTCCTTGGCCCGTCTGAGCACTCCGGCCTTCACCAAAGCCCCGACATCGACCGTTGCCGCTGGATCGAGTTTCCCGGCCTCGATCGCAGCCTGTACCCTGCCAACGTTGATCTCGTTGAGTCTGCGCGCAAATGCCGCCTGCCGAAACCCACGCTTTGGCACCCGGCGGTGCAGCGGCATTTGGCCGCCTTCGAATCCCTTGATGCGGACGCCAGTGCGCGCGGTTTGGCCTTTGCCGCCGCGGCCGCCGGTCTTGCCCATGCCGGAACCAATGCCGCGGCCGATGCGCAGGCGCTTCTTGCGTGCGCCCGGCCGGTCACAGAGCTCGTGAAGTCTCATCGCTCTGTCTCCAACACCCGAACCAAGTGCTTGACCTTGAGAAGCATTCCGCGGGTCTGCGGGGTATCCGGCACGTGTGCAACCCGCCTAATGCGGTTGAGGCCAAGCCCAATCAGAGTCTCGCGCTGCGAATGATGACGGCGGATCGGACTGCCGATCTGCTCGATTTTGAGCAGCTTGTCGGTTTTGCTCACCTTGCTCTCCTGCGGTGCCGCATGGGTCAATCGGCGATCTGCTCGGCCTCGCCCGGCTCACGCCGCCGCGCCTGCAACATGGAGACCTTGATGTTTCGTCGCGACGCAACCGAGCGCGGCGAGTCCTGCCGCTTGAGAGCGTCGAATGTAGCCCGCACCATGTTGTAGGGGTTGGATGAGCCGAGTGACTTGGCCACCACGTCCTGCATCCCGAGCGTCTCGAACACAGCGCGCATCGGTCCCCCGGCTATGATGCCGGTCCCCGGAGGAGCCGCGCGCAGAAACACGCGGCCCGCGCCATGCCGTCCGGCAACATCATGGTGGAGCGTACGGCCTTCCCGTAACGGCACCCGGATGAGACCACGCTTGGCTGCATCCGTCGCCTTGCGGATTGCTTCCGGCACTTCGCGTGCCTTTCCATGGCCAAATCCAACCCGGCCCTTCTCATCGCCAACCACTACGAGGGCAGCGAAGCCGAACCGGCGGCCGCCCTTGACGACCTTCGCCACCCGATTGATGTGAACGAGCTTGTCGGTGAATTCGCTGTCGCGCTCTTCACGCCCTCTGTGCTCCCGAGGTTCACGTGCCATTTTCATTTCCAATCCGTTCTCAACTTGTTAGAGCTTTGCGCCGGATGAGCGGTGAACCGCTCCTGCGCATAATGCCAGACTCCCATTCTCTCGTTTGTCCGAGCGTTCTTCGCTCTGCGTCCTCAGAAACTCAGCCCAGCTTCTCGGGCAGCATTCGCCAGCGCCTTCACGCGGCCGTGATACAAATACCCGCCGCGATCGAACACTACCTCCTTGACACCCTTGGCAACTGCTCGGTCGGCAATCCGTTTTCCAACTGCCTTGGCGGCCTCGATATTCGCTCCAGTTTTCAGCCCGGTGCGCATCTCCTTCTCAAGGGAGGATGCGAAAGCCACCGTCTCGCCTTTGCCGTCGTCGATCACCTGCGCGTAGATATGCTTCGACGAACGGAAAACGGATAATCGCAAGCGATTGCCCGCCGCGCGACGCACGTTGCGCCGCACCTTTGCGGTCCGCCGCTCAGTCCGATCCGCAACTGTCGCCATTGCATGCTCCCCTTACTTCTTCTTGCCTTCCTTGCGGAAAATGTATTCGCCGGCGTATTTCACGCCCTTGCCCTTATAGGGCTCCGGCTTGCGGAAAGCCCGGATCTGCGCAGCGACGTGACCCACCTTCTGGCCGTCGATGCCGGTAATGACGATTTCTGTCGGTCTCGGCGTCGCAATGGTGATGCCCTCAGGAATGGGAAATACGATATCGTGACTGTACCCGAGCTGGACCTGCAGGTTCTTGCCCTGCACCGCCGCTCGGTACCCAACGCCCGTTATTTCAAGCCGCTGCTCAAATCCCTTGGTCACCCCGGTGATCACATTCGCCAGCAGCGATCGGTATGTGCCCCACATCGCACGCGCCCGCTTGCTGTCGACGAGTGGATCGACTCTGATCTCGCTCCCTTCCACCTTGGCTGCAACATCGTCATGCAAGGTCAACGCGAGCGTACCCTTGGGGCCCTTCACGTTCACCGCCTGTCCTTCCACGCTGGCAGTGACGCCAGAAGGAATTGCAACCGGTTTCTTTCCAACACGAGACATGCGTGCTAATCCCTTAGAACACGGTGCACAGAATTTCTCCGCCGACATTTTTGTCGCGCGCATCGTGATCGGCCATAACCCCCTTGGGCGTCGAAAGGATTGCAACGCCCAATCCGTTGTTCACGCGGGGCAGCGCTTTCACCGACGCATAAACGCGCCGGCCCGGCTTTGACACCCGGGATATCTCCCGGATCACCGGCTCGCCATCAAAATACTTGAGCTCGATTTCCAGCTCCTTGCGCCCATTCGAGTGCTCCACGGACGCATAGCCGCGAATGAAGCCTTCGGTCTTGAGCACGTCGAGCACGCTCAAGCGCAGTCGGGATGCCGGGGTCGAGACTTTCGACTTGTTCCGCATCTGCGCATTGTGAATACGCGCAATCATGTCCCCCAACGGATCGTTCACCGCCATGCTCGATGCTCCTACCAGCTCGATTTAACGAGACCGGGAATCAATCCCCTGGAACCCAGCTCCCGCAAGGCAATGCGCGAGAGCTTGTGCTTGCGATAGAAACCCCGGGGACGGCCGGTGATCTCGCATCGGTTGCGCACGCGCGTCGCCGAGGAATTGCGCGGCATTTCCGCGAGCTTGAGCGTCGCCGCAAACCGCTCCTCCATGGGCTTGTTCTTGTCGCGCGCAACGGCTTTGAGCCGGGAGCGGCGGCCCGCATACCTTTTGCTTAGCCTCCGCCGCCTGTTGTTCTTTTCAATCGCGCTGGTCTTCGCCATCAATTTCTCCTGGATCTTCGCATTCCAGCAAGCCCTTATTGCCGGAACGGGAAGTTGAATGCGGCCAGCAAGGCGCGCGCCTCGTTGTCCGACTTGGCACTGGTACAAACCGTGATATCCATTCCCCAGATGTCGGCCGCCTTGTCGTAGTCGATCTCGGGGAAGATGATGTGCTCCTTGATTCCCAAGCTGTAGTTGCCGCCGCCGTCGAAACTCTTGGGCGAGAGTCCGCGAAAGTCCCGCACGCGCGGCAAGGCGACGTTGATCAGCCGGTCCATGAACTCGTACATACGCGCCTTGCGCAGCGTCACCTTGCAGCCGATGGGCTGGCCGTCACGCACCTTGAACGTGGCGATCGACTTCCTCGCTTTCGTGATCACGGCCTTCTGCCCGGAGATTAACCCGAGATCGTTGGCAGCGGCTTCAACCTTCTTGCGGTCGTTTACGCCCTCGCCAATTCCCATGTTGATGACGATCTTCTCAACCACGGGCACCTGCATCGGGTTCTTGTAGCCGAACTCCTCGGCGAGCCGCTTGCGCACAACCTCCTCGAACAGCGTTCTGAGCCGAGGCGTTACCCGCTCCTCGGGCGTTTGCGGACTTGTATCCTTTTCTGCCGCAGCCTTCGCAGCGGCGCGATCCGACTTTTGAGCGGTTGCCGCCTGCTTCGGCTTGTCCGCCTTTTCCGATCGCGGCTCTTTTTCTGGCTTACCTGCCTTCGGTTTGGCGGTTTTCCCTTTCGCCTTCTCGTCAGCCATCGATCTCGACTCCCGAACGCTTTGCAAAGCGCACTTTTCGGCGCTGGTCGCCTTCGCCAATAAAGCGGAATCCGACGCGGGTCGGCTTGCCGTCCTTCGGATCGGCAAGTGCAAGATTGGACAGATGCACGGTCGCTTCCTTGGAGATGACCCCCCCCTGCTGCTGAGCGGTCTGCTTCTGGTGGCGCTTGACCATGTTGACGCCGCGTACCAGGGCGCGGCCGGCGTCCGGCCGGACCTCGATGACCTCGCCGGTGCGTCCCTTGTCCCGCCCCGTCAACACCACCACCTTGTCTCCCTTGCGGACCCTGGCGGCCATCACAGCACCTCGGGGGCGAGCGAGATGATCTTCATGTGATTCTTGGCCCGAAGCTCGCGCGGAACCGGTCCGAATATGCGCGTGCCGACCGGCTCCATTTGCGGATTGATCAGAACCGCCGCATTGCGATCGAACCGGATCACCGATCCGTCCGGCCGCTTGATATCTTTCGCGATGCGCACCACCACCGCTTTCATGACCTCGCCCTTCTTCACGCGCCCGCGCGGTATTGCTTCCTTCACAGAAACAACAATCACGTCGCCGATGGTGGCGTATTTGCGCTTGGAGCCGCCCAGCACCTTGATGCACATGACACGCCGCGCACCGGAGTTGTCAGCGACGTCGAGGTTGCTCTGCATCTGAATCATGACGCTACCTTCATCGGTTCCCAGGCGCCGCGTACTGCCCTCAGACGGCCTTCTTTTTTTCGCTTTGGATCACTTCCCACCGCTTGAGCCGTGAGAGCGGGCGGCGTTCCTCGATCCAGACAACATCGCCGACGTGATGCTCGTTGCGCTCGTCGTGAGCGTAGTATTTTTTGGCGCGTCGCACGGTCTTCTTCATGACCGGATGGGTGAATCGGCGCTCGACCCGCACGACCACGGTCTTGTCCTGCTTGTCGCTGACCACAACGCCCTGCAACGTTCGCTTTGGCATTCTATTACTCCGGCCTTCCCTTCGCCGCGGCGCCGCCCGCCTCGCGCGCCAGCTTCTGCGCGGCGATGGTCTTGATGCGAGCAATATCGCGGCGCACCTGTCGCACCCGCGAGGTGTTCTCCAGCTGACCGGTGGCGCGCTGGAAGCGCAGATTGAATTGCTCTTTCTTAAGCTTGAGAGCCTCGTCATCGAGCTGATCGATGGTCATTGAGCGTAGATCGTCGGGTTTCATGCTGCTTTTCCCAACCTACTCCGCGATGCGCTCGATGAAGCGCGTCTTGATCGGAAGCTTTGCTGCGGCCAAGCCGAGGGCCTCGCGCGCAAGAGCTTGCGGCACACCGTCGATTTCGAACAAGACGCGACCCGGCTTCACCCGAGCCACCCAGAATTCAGGCGCTCCCTTGCCGGATCCCATGCGGACTTCCAGCGGCTTTTTAGATACCGGCACATCCGGATAGATACGGATCCACACCCGGCCAGCGCGCTTCATGTGGCGCGTGAGTGCACGGCGCGCAGCTTCGATCTGCCGCGCGGTCACGCGCTCGGGCTCAAGCGCCTTGAGGCCGAAGTGTCCAAACGCGAGCTCGACGCCGGAGGTCGCAACCCCTTTGATGCGGCCTTTGTGGGCTTTGCGGAACTTGGTGCGCATCGGTTGCAGCATGGCTTTGCGCCTTCTCTAATTGCGACCAGCAGATCAGGAAGCGTCTCGGCGGGGCCTTCCAGCCTCGCCTTCTGCGAGCTTCTTGTCCTGCGCCAGCGGGTCGTGCTCCATGATCTCCCCCTTAAAAATCCAGACCTTGACGCCGCACGTGCCGTAGGTCGTGAACGCCGTGGCAACCCCGTAATCCACATCGGCGCGCAAGGTGTGCAGCGGTACGCGACCCTCGCGATACCATTCCATGCGGGCGATCTCCGCCCCGCCGAGGCGTCCGGCGCAGTTGATGCGAATACCGCCGGCACCGAGCCGCATCGCCGACTGAACTGCGCGCTTCATGGCGCGTCGAAATGCCACCCGCCGCTCAAGCTGCTGCGCAATGGACTCCGCCACCAGCTGAGCATCGAGCTCCGGCTTCCTGATCTCAACGATGTTGATCACCACGTCCGATTTGGTGAGATTGGCGACCTTCCTGCGCAATTTTTCGATATCGGCGCCTTTCTTGCCGATGACCACGCCGGGCCGAGCGGATTGCACCGTGACCCGACACTTCTTGTGCGGTCGCTCGATCACGATCTTCGATACCGCCGCCTGCTTGAGGTCCTTCATCAGCTCCTGGCGGATCTTCATGTCCTCATGCAGCAGCTGTCCGTACTCGCTCTTGCCGGAGTACCAGCGCGAGTCCCAGGTGCGGTTTATGCCAAGCCGCAAGCCGATTGGATTGACTTTTTGACCCATGCGTCCGTTCCCTATGAGGCCTCAGCCGTTGATGTCGCCGGCAGCCCTTCGCGCACGACGATGGTAAGGTTCGCGAATGGCTTAAAGATCCGCCCCATCCGGCCACGACCGCGCGGATGAAACCGTTTGATCACGAGTGCTTTGCCGACATGGGCTTGAGCTACAACAAGCTCGTCGACATCAAGATCATGGTTGTTCTCAGCGTTGGCGATCGCCGACTCCAAACACTTGCGTACGTCCCGTGCCATGCGCTTTCGCGAGAATTCAAGATCGGCAAGCGCAACAGATACCTTCTTGCCGCGAATGAGCTGCGCGAGCAGATTGAGCTTTTGCGGGCTTACTCTGAGCATGCGGGCAACCGCTTTGGCCTCGGTATCTGCAAGCGCACGTTCGCGCGTCTTCTTGCTCATGACGCGACCTCCTGGCCTCAGCTCCCGCCACCGGCAGCCGGCGCGGCGGCCGGTGCGGCTGCGCCCGGCGCGGCCGGACCTGGTGCACGTTTTGCTTTGCGGTCCGACGAATGCCCGTAGAAAGTTCGCGTGGGCGAGAATTCCCCGAACTTGTGACCAACCATCTCCTCGGTCACCAAGACCGGAATGTGCTTCTGCCCGTTATAGACCCCGAATGTCAGGCCCACGAACTGCGGCAGAATGGTCGAGCGCCGGCTCCAAATACGGATCATCTCGTGGCGACCGGACGAACGCGATGTTTCCGCCTTTTTCAGCAGATAGCCATCGACAAAGGGACCTTTCCAAACGGATCGTGTCATGATGCCGAGCCTCATCTCCTACTTTTTGCGCGCATGACGGCTCGCAATGATGAATTGGGTGGTGGATTTGTTCTTTCGCGTCTTTTTTCCCTTGGTTGGGAAGCCCCATGGCGTTACCGGATGCCGGCCGCCCGATGTACGGCCCTCGCCGCCGCCATGAGGATGATCGATCGGATTCATCGATACGCCGCGATTGTGGGGCATGCGTCCCATCCACCGTTTGCGTCCGGCTTTGCCGATTGAGATGTTCATGTTGTCAGGATTGGAAACAGCCCCGATCGTTGCCATGCACCGGCCATGCACGCGCCGCTGCTCGGCTGAATTGAGGCGCAATGCCACGTAATCGGCATCGCGGCCGACGATTTGGGCATAGGTGCCAGCGGAGCGCGCGATCTGCCCGCCTTTACCGATCTTGATCTCGACGTTGTGGACAATGGTGCCGATCGGAATGTTGCCCGCCGGCATTGCATTTCCTGGCTTCACGTCCACGTGCTCGCCGGCGATGACCGAGTCACCAGGCGATAGCCGTTGCGGTGCCAGGATGTAGGCCAGCTCGCCATCCTGATACTTGAGCAGTGCGATGAAAGCAGTGCGATTGGGGTCGTACTCGATCCGCTCTACGGTCGCCGGCACATCAAATTTGCGCCGCTTGAAATCTATGCTGCGGTAAGCCTGTTTGTGTCCGCCACCGCGAAACCGCACCGTAATGCGGCCTCTGTTATTGCGCCCGCCGCTGGAATTTTTGCCCTGGGTCAAGCCTTTGACGGGCTCACCGCGGTACAGCGCGGTACGGTCAACGAGAACGAGCTGACGCTGGCTCGGCGTGACAGGGTTGTAGGATTTGAGTGCCATGGTGCCGTTTCCGTCAGAGACCCGTCGTCACGTCGATCCGATGCCCCTCTTCCAGGGTCACGATCGCGCGCTTGGATGCTGATTGCTCTCCAACCGTCCCCCTGAAGGCCTTGAGCTTGCCTTTGCGCACGTGAGTGTTGACGCTCTTGACTTTCACGTCGAAGAGCTTCTCTACCGCTTCCTTAATCTGCGGCTTGGTGGCGTGCCTTGCCACTCTGAACATGACCTGATTGTGGTCCGACGCAATTGTCGCCTTTTCCGTAATCACCGGGGAAAGAATCAGATCATAGTGGCGTGGATCGGTGGTGCTCATTTCAGCCGCGCCTCCAACGCTTCCAAAGCCGCCTTGGTCAACACCAGCACGCGACAGCGCAGAATGTCGTAGACATTGATGCCTTGCACCGGCAGCACATCGATATCCCGAATGTTCCGGGCGGCCAGAGCAAAATTCGGATCAACCGATGCGCCATCGACGATGAGCGCGCTCGCGAGTCCGAGCTTTTTCAAGCTCGCCTGCAGAGCCTTGGTCTTGGCATCCTTGAGGTTGGCCTGATCCAGGACGATGATGCCGCCATCGCCTGCCTTGGCCGAGAGCGCATGTCGCAGGGCAAGGGCCCTCACCTTCTTTGGGAGACCGATGGCGTGGCTGCGCGGTGTCGGACCGAATGACCGCCCACCGCCGCGAAACAGGTTGACTCGTGCCGGGCCGTGACGCGCCGATCCCGTCCCCTTCTGCCGGTACATCTTCTTGCCGGTTCGATTGATCTCGCTGCGGTTCTTGACGTCGTGTGTGCCGCTTTGCCGGTGAGCCAGCTGCCAGCGAACGCAACGGTGCAGGATATCGGGCCGCGGCGTCAGCCCGAAGATAGCCTCGGGCAGATCGACCGTACCTGCCGGCGAGCCATCCAGCGTTGTGACTGTCAGCTCCATCTCAGCCGCCTTCCTTTTCGGCAGCCGGCGCACCTTCCGCAGCTTGCGGCTGCGCCGGCGCTGCGGGCGCCTCACTGTCCGGCAGACGGAACTTGCCCGGCTTGGGCAGATCTGCCGGCAGCTTCTTTTTCACCGCATCGCGCAGCCTGATCCAGCCGCCCTTGTGACCGGGGACCGCGCCCTCGACCAGTATCAGGCCGCGCTCGACGTCCGTTTGCACCACCTTGAGGTTCAACGTGGTGACACGTTCGACGCCGAGATGGCCGGCCATCTTCTTATTCTTGAATGTCTTCCCGGGATCCTGGCGGCCGCCGGTCGATCCATGCGAGCGGTGGGATATGGAAACGCCGTGAGACGCACGCAGTCCGGCGAAGTTCCACCGCTTCATCGGGCCTGCAAAACCCTTCCCTATGGAGATGCCCGTCACATCCACGAACTGACCCGCTACGAAATGATCGGCGGTAATTACTGCTCCGATCGGGATAAGATCACTCTCCTCGACGCGGAACTCCGCGAGCTTACGCTTCGGCTCCACCTTCGCGAGCGCGAAGTGACCGCGTTGCGCCTTGTCCAGGCGGTTGGGCTTGCGGGTCCCGGCTCCAAGCTGCAGCGCGACATAGCCATCCTTGTCCTTGCTGCGGTGAGCGACGACCTGGCAGTTGGCGAGGCGCAGCACCGTGACAGGCACATGCTCGCCCGCGTCCGTAAAGACGCGAGTCATCCCAACCTTCTGCGCGATTACCCCGGAACGCATGCGGCTTGTCCTGTGTTAGTCCTGTACTCGCCTCTTACAACTTGATCTCGACGTCCACACCGGCTGCAAGATCGAGCTTCATCAGCGCATCCACCGTCTGCGGAGTGGGATCAACAATATCCAGAAGACGCTTGTGCGTTCGCATCTCGAACTGCTCACGGCTCTTTTTGTCCACATGCGGTGAACGATTGACCGTGAACTTCTCGATCTTGGTCGGCAACGGTATCGGACCGCGCACCTGCGCCCCGGTGCGCTTGGCAGTCGCGACGATCTCCCGCGTCGAAGCATCGAGGATACGATGGTCGAACGCCTTTAGCCGGATGCGGATATTCTGGCCGTTCATGTTTGCTCCGATGGCAGTGGACGGGCGGTCCTAAGGGACCGATCCGTCCTCCGGCGTCCTCGTTAGCGTTATTCGGTGATGCTGACCACGACGCCTGCGCCGACGGTCTTGCCGCCTTCGCGGATAGCGAAGCGTTGCTTCTCTTCCATGGCTATGGGCGTGATCAACTCGACGTCCATCGCAGCATTATCCCCGGGCATGATCATCTCCGTCCCTGCCGGCAAGGTGACCTGGCCGGTCACGTCGGTGGTGCGGAAGTAGAACTGCGGACGATAATTGTTGAAGAACGGCGTGTGGCGTCCACCCTCCTCCTTCGTGAGGATATAGGCTTCCGCCTTGAACTTCTTGTGCGGCTTCACCGAGCCGGGCTTGCACAGAACCTGCCCGCGCTCGACCGCATCCTTGTCGATGCCACGCAGCAGACAACCCACGTTGTCGCCGGCGACGCCCTCGTCCAGGAGTTTGCGGAACATCTCCACTCCTGTAACAACGGATTTCTGGGTATCGCGCAGCCCGACGATTTCCACTTCCTCACCGACCTTGATCTTGCCGCGCTCAATGCGCCCGGTGACCACGGTACCGCGACCGGAAATGGAGAACACATCCTCAATCGGCATCAGGAATGGTTGGTCGATTGGGCGTTCGGGCAGCGGCACGTAGGTGTCCAGCGCCTCGTAGAGCTTGAGGATGGCTTCGTCGGCGAATTCGCCCTTCTCACCGTTGAGCGCCTTGATCGCCGCGCCACGAATGACCGGGGCCTTGTCCCCAGGGAACTGGTATTTGGTCAAAAGCTCGCGCACCTCGAGCTCGACCAGATCCAGTAGCTCCGGGTCATCCACCACATCCACCTTGTTGAGAAAAACCACGATGTAGGGAACGCCCACCTGGCGTGCGAGCAGGATATGCTCGCGCGTCTGCGGCATCGGCCCGTCCGCCGCCGACACCACGAGAATTGCGCCGTCCATCTGCGCGGCACCGGTGATCATGTTCTTGACGTAATCGGCATGGCCCGGACAATCCACGTGCGCGTAATGGCGCTTGGCAGTGGCGTACTCGACGTGGCTCGTTGCGATGGTCAAGATCTTGGTCGGATCGCGCCGGCCCTGCGACTCCGATGCCTTCGCGACCTGATCATAGCTGACGAAGTTGGGTGTCCAGCCCTTGGCCGCGGACACCTTGGTCATCGCCGCGGTAAGGGTGGTCTTACCGTGGTCGACGTGACCGATGGTTCCCACGTTGCAATGCGGCTTGGTGCGTTCGAACTTCTGCTTGGCCATCGGACTCTCCGTTTCGGTCCTCTTGTGAGCTTTGCGTTTTAGTATCAGGCGTACTTTGCCTGGATCTCGGCGGCCACCGCCGAGGGAACCTGTTCATAGTGGTCGAACTGCATGGTGAAGGTGGCACGGCCCTGCGACATGGAGCGCAGATTGCTGACATAGCCAAACATGTTTGCGAGCGGCACCATCGCGTTCACCACGTTTGCGTTCCCGCGCATGTCTTGTCCCTGTATCTGCCCGCGCCTTGAATTGAGATCGCCGATGACGGAGCCGGTGTAATCTTCGGGAGTGACCACTTCGACCTTCATGATCGGCTCGAGCAGCACGGGCGAGCCCTTTTGCAGCGCTTCCCGCAAGGCAGCGCGAGCGCAGATCTCGAAAGCGAGTGCTGACGAGTCGACGTCGTGATAGGCGCCATCGATCAGGGTCACTTTGAGATCCACCACAGGAAAGCCGGCCAGCACCCCGGAACCGAGGACCGATACCAAACCCTTCTCGACGCCGGGAATGTATTCCTTCGGTACGGTTCCACCGACAACGTCGTTCTCGAATTCGAAGCCGCCGGCGGGAGGCAAGGGCTCAGCGACAATCTTCACGCGTGCGAACTGGCCTGAACCTCCGGTCTGCTTCTTGTGCGTGTGATCGACGGTGACCGGTTTGGTGATCTTCTCGCGATAGGCAACCTGCGGCGCGCCGATATTGGCATCCACTTTGTACGTGCGTTTGAGGATATC
>DATBYX010000397.1:0-4422 GCA_036513475.1 Xanthobacteraceae bacterium
GCCCGATATTTTCCAGTGCGCAGGGCGGATTAGGTTAGCGAAGCGTAATCCGCCGACCGGACAAGCGCCGAGGAGAGGAAATATTATGATGTCCACCGTGATCGGCGGCGCCATGCTGCCGCATGCGCCCCAGTTCTTCACCATGCCTGACACCGAGGACAAGAGGAATGTGGAGCACGTGCGGGAAGTGGCCGCGGACATTGGCAGGAAGCTGCGTGCGCTCCAGCCGGACCTCTGGATCATCTTCTCCAACGATCACGCCGAGCAGTTCTTCCACAATGCAGCGCCGCCGTTTACGGTCCATGTGGGCGGCGAGGCGAGCGGCGACTTCGCGGGAAGAAAGTTCCACTGGAAAATCCCGAGCGAGATCGGGTTCGAGATCGTTCGCCAGCTGTACCGGCAGAACTTCGACCCGGCCTTTACCAGCACGGCCAAGATAGACTACGCGATCGGGATTCCCCTCACGCATCTCGAGCACACGGATCCCGTGCTGCCGATCTATGTGAATGCCTATCTGCCGCCGCAGCCGACCATGGAGCGCTGCTACGCGTTCGGACAGGCCGTCGCCCGCACGGTCACTGCGCTGGGGCTAAAGACCGCGGTGCTTTCGAGTGGTGGCATGTCGCACTTTCCCGGGACCGATCGCTACTCCAATCCGGAACTGGCGTGGGACAACCGGCTCCTCGAGAAGCTCAAGGGGGGCAATCTCAAATCGCTGATCGGGTTCGACGAGGCCGAGCTCGACGATACCGGCAATATCGAGTTGCGCTGCTGGGCGTGCGCGGCGGGCGCGCTGGGCGAGCGCAAGCCCGATATCGTGTCCATGGATCCGAGTTGGCATCACAACTACGCCTCGCTCGCCTGGACCAGCCGACAGGGGGAAGGAGAGCGCGCCGCGCACTACCCCGCGATCAAGCCCGAGCTCGTCGAGCTGACCTCCGCCCTGCACGGGCTGGCCCATGACCCTGACGCGCGGGCGCAATACATCGCCGATGCCCCGGCGTTCGCGGACAAGTTCCACCTGCCGGCCGATCAGCGTGAGGCACTGATCAAGCTTGATCTTGCATCTATGGTGAAAATGGGAGCGCACCCGCTGGTCCCGTTCCTGGCGCAGCTGCAGATCCAGCGGCTACGCCCGCGCGCTTAGCCGTATTGGGGCAAGTCGGGGTCCAAAACGCACAGGCCTTGGTGAGATTCCGGCGTGGCCCCTACATGGGGGAAGGGATCTTCGGTCTGCCGCGCCTTGAGGGGCGAGCATACGCCACAGCATCGGCCGCAGCCGGCGCTCCTTCATTCTCGGTCCGGCTCCCTCCTGGTTTGCGCTGCGTGCGGCTCACGACCGCGAGCATCAGACCAAGGCTTCGGTAGTGCCGGCGCACTGCTGCCGCCGCGGCGCGCGCATCACGCCTGCGCAAAGCGCGCAGCAGCGCCCGATGATGGGCAAGGTGCCGTGGGTCGTAAAAGCCTTTGTGCTGCGGCGCTACATTGGAAAGCCTTGCCACCTGCGCCTGGTTGAACATGGCCACGAGCAGCGGATTTCTGGCGCTTGCGAGCAGGAAGGCGTGGAACGAGTCGTGCGCGGCCTTGGCCGCGTTGATGTCCTGCCGGGCGATCGCCGTTTCCAGCTCGGCCAGCCCTGCATCAAGCTCCCCCAACTCGGCATTGGTAATGCGCTCCGCGGAAAGCTCGGCGCATTTTTGCGCAATGTGCGAGCGCACCTCGTTTGCGACCGGCGCCGCCTCGACCAGAACACTCTGGTCGAAGACGCTTTTGCCGCCCTGCCCGGCCGCGGTGACAACGACCCGCCGCCCCGCTGTCTTCTCCACATGGCCGAGGCCGTGCAGCACGCGCAGCGCCTCGCGCAGCGAGTTGCGGCTGATACCGAGCATTTGCGAGAGCCGGGTCTCCGGCGGCAGCGCCTCGCCGGGGGCGAGCCGCTCCGCTTCGATGTAGCGGCAGATCTCCTGCGCGGCCTGGCTGATCACGCTATCCCGCCGGATCGGCGAAGGAGAGTAGCCCATTGTTGAACAATCCTACCGTCGGACGAGTTAACCGCTTGACCCGGGTAGCTACGTGGTATTCAACTGTACCGAACTGGGCAAGACCCGTCCTTTCGCCAAAACCCGTCGTTTCGCAGCGGCATCTCCGGGAGATACAGATGAAGAAGCTTGTTCTGGAAACCACAGCACCCTTCCAGGGGCTGCCTGAGCTCGTCGCTTATGACGAAGGCCTGTTCGAGAAGGAAGGCCTCACGATCGAGTGGGCCGACCGGGAGAAGGGGGTGGAGAAAAAGGTCGAGCCGCAAGTGACCAGCCCCAAGGGGGTCAACCCCTTTGCGAGTCACGGCAAGCTGTTCGAGCAGGGAAAGGCCGACATGTATAATGCCTGCGAGTGGGGCAATTACTGCCGCGTGCAGGATACCGGTACCGGCAGCCGCCAGCTCGGCCGCCGCGCCATTGTCGCCTATGCCGCGCTGGTGGTCGCTCCCGATTCGCCTGTCTTCACCCCGCAGCAGCTCGCCAACAAGACGATCGGCGTGCCGTTCTATTTCGGTACCCACTACATCGCCCTGCACATGCTGGAAGGCTTCCTGCCGCGCGAGATGATCAAGCTCTGCCGTGCCCCGAACGGCTCACGCTATCGGCTAGACGCACTCATGCGCGGCGAGGTCGACGCCACCACCTTGACCGAGCCCCATATTACGCTCGCCGAGAAGAAAGGCTGCCGCATCATTTGCTCCGCCCTCTTCCATGGTACCGAGGTTGCCTCGGAGCGGGTGGATGCAGAAACCTATGCCGCGTTCAATCGCGCGGTGCGTGAGGCCGTGCGTCGGATCAACGCCAACAAGTGCGCCTATCTGCACTACTTCATCGACTACTACGCCAAGAACGATCCGGAGGTCGCCGCGCTCAAGGTGGAAGATTTGCGCGAGAGCCGCCTGGTCGTGTGCAATCCCGCACCCATCCCGGTTGAGGAGATGCAGCGTACCTACGACTGGCTCAAGAGCTGGGGCATGCTGGAGGAGACGGCCTCGCCGCTGCAGCTCGTCAACATGGACGTGCAGACACACGCCCACCAGGCTGCGGAGTAAACCTGACGGGGCTCCGGTGTCCCGGATGCGGTGCAGCGCGAAGCGTCGGGCCAGTTTCGTGGACGCGGTTCCACGAATAAAGCTTCGCGGCGCACCGCCCGGAACACACCGATTGGAGATGAACTAGAGCCATGCGCAACGGAGACACAGAGCACGTCGCCAAGCTCGTCGAGCCGGGACGGGTGCATCAGGACGTCTACACCGACCCTGACATCTTCGAGCTGGAGATGGAACGCATCTTCGGCCGTGCCTGGCTGTTCGTGGGCCATGCCAGCCAAGTGCCGCAACCCGGCGATTACATCACGACCGAGCTCGGGCGTCAGCCTGTCATCATGGTGCGCCATCGGGACGGCAGCGTGCATGTGCTGCTTAATCGGTGCACCCACCGCGGGGCCAAGGTGGTGAATGACCGCACGGGGAACGCCGCGCGCTTCACCTGTTGCTATCACGGCTGGAGCTACGAGACGGATGGCCGCCTCGCCACCGTACCGGTGCCGGAAGGGTGTGCGGCCGATTTCGACAAGGCGGCGTTCGGCCTCGCGCGGGCACCGCGCATGGGAGAATATCGCGGCTTCCTTTTTGCGAGCCTCGCCGACAAAGGCCTGAGCTTCGAGGACCACATCGGCGCCATGAAGGGCAGCATCGATGATCTCGTCGACCGCGCTCCCGACGGTGAGCTTGCGCTCGATGCCGGCATGCACCGCTACGTCTATGGCGGCAATTGGAAGCTGCAGGTCGAGAACGTCCTCGATTCCTATCACGTCCCGTTCGGGCACGCGTCCACGGTCAACAAGCAAGGCGTGCAGTTCGCCCGTCGCGAAGGCGACCAAAAGGGCGCCACCGTGGTCGAGACCGAGAAGAAGCAGACCGCGGCATCGTGGAAGGAGCGCAAGAGCTACATCGTCGGCAATGGCCATGGGTGGACGAGCAATACGTCGCTTGACGACGACAAGCGCGCGAGTCCGGCCTATGACGAGTACAGGCGCGTGCTCGCGGAGAAAGTGGGGACCGAGCGCGCGAGGCAAATTCTCACCCCACGCCTGCACAACTCGCTCATCTACCCCAACATGTCGATCATGGGCCTTAACATCCATGTGCGGGTGATCAAGCCCATTGCGGTCGATCGCACCGAGGTCAACATCTATCCCATTCGCCTCGTGGGAGCGCCGGCGGCGATGAACTTCAGCAACATTCGCCTGCTCAACGTCACCCATTCCGCCGCATCCTTCGTGCAGACCGATGATCTTGAAGCGTTCGTGCGCACGCAAAAGGGGCTGCGCAGCCGCATGACCGATTGGGTCGATATTTCGCGCGGGCTCGGAGACGAGGAG
>DATBYX010000398.1:0-8439 GCA_036513475.1 Xanthobacteraceae bacterium
CCTCCTTCAGATCGCGCGTGCCAAGCCCTTCGGTAAACCAGCCTTGGATCGGGGAGAGAACATCGCGAGCCTGTTGTCGCTTGCCCTGATCGCGCCACAGCCGCGCCAAGCTCATTGCCGCCCGCAACTCCCAAGACTTTGCCTGCTGCTTGCGCGCAACGGCAAGCGCACGACTGAAATACGTCTCTGCCTGTGCTGCATCTCGACCCGGCGACAGCAATGCGATTTCTCCCGCAATGCGATTGACCTCGGCCTCGTACCACGTCTCATTCGTTGCTTCCATTGCGGTCATCGCTTCACCAATGCAGCGCCTGCCTTCGTCGAATTCACTCAGTTCGGTGTTGGTTCTTGCAAGATATGACAGCCATACCGGCATCCACATCGATGTTCCCGTCGATCGCATCGCTTGCACGCCGGAGCTGATCGTTTGAACTGCGTCCGAGGCTTTGCCGGTGAGGGCCGATAAGCAACCTCGTTGCATCATTCCCCATGCCCCCCAGAACAACGACGCTGCTTGATCCTTCAAAACGATAAATTCGTCGATAAGCGCGTTTGCTGCTTCATAATTTCCGCAGTGAATATAAGTCCATGTGCTGAAATTCAGCACGTACATCAACGTCGCGGAGTGACCGATCTCGCGCCCAACCTTGAGGGCGTGCCCGGTCTCTGCGAGCGCGGCCTCTGGGTAGCCGAGCAGCCAAAAAGTCAACGACCTCCAGCATAAAGTTGCCGCGCCGATATCTTGGCCAAACCGCGTCGCCAGAGGTCGATGCTCGACGGGAGCATAGAGCTCGATCGCGCGGTCGAGATGCGTTCGTCCGTCAGCGATATCGCCCGTATGCAGCAGGGACAGGCCCATAAGCCGATGGCCCATCATGAGTGGCCCCGTCGCGCTCTCCTTCTCGGCGAGGGTCAGGAATTGGGCAGCAAGCTCACGCATCACGTCGCCGTTGAACGCTACGAGGTTGGCTACCCAAAAACCGTAGAGAACGGAGAACAACAGCAGTGGGTCTTCGGGAGGCTCTCCGAGCGCTTTAGCTTGCTCGATCAGCAGACGTGCCCGCTCAACAGCAACCCTGGTTTCCGGCGCCGCATAGCCGCTGACATGCAGGAGCGGGGTTATCAGCGCAACCTGCAGCTTGATCTCTTCACGCCGCCGAGCGGGGTTGCCGGGCAAAGTCGCGATCAGGCCTAGCGCGCGCCTGAGCTGCTCTGTGGCCTCAACCAGCGCCGAGCGCTGCGCCGACCGCAATCCCGCTTTCCCCCAGAGTGCCGCCGCTTTCTCGATCTGTCCCGCCTCGCTGCAGTGACGCGCCAATATTTCCGGCTTGTTCTCGGCGATCTCGCTGAACCTGCTTTCGAGGGTTTCAGCGATCCTGGCATGCAACTCGCGCCTCGGCTCGCGCAGCAACATGCTATAAGCCGCGTCCTGTACCAGCGCATGCTTGAACAAGTAAGTCGCGTCCGGCGGCGCCCCCTGCCGAAAGAGCAGACCCGCCCGAATCAGAGCGTCGAGCTCCGCTGCCAGCCTCGCGTCGGGCTTGCGCGCTACCGCAGCCAGCAGGACATGGGAGAGTTGCCGCCCGATCGCCGCCCCAATTTGCGCGAGCTCCTTGGCGGAGCCGAGCCGGTCGAGCCGGGCCATCAGCGATGCGTGCAAAGTTGCAGGGACCGCGAGAGCCGGAGAGGGAACCATGGCGACGGTCCGCCGGGCCTCGCCCTCGCACTCTGCCTCCAACACCGCCTTCGTCATCTCTTCCACGAACAGGGGGATGCCGTCCGTGCGCTCGACGATATCCCGCCGGATGTTCGGCGGCAGTGACTTGTTGCCGATAATCTGATCGATCATGGCATCGACCTGATCGGGGGTCAGCCGATTGAGAGTGAGCACGGTCGCTTGCGTCGGTCCAATCCAGGACGGCTCGAATTCCGGCCGAAAGCTCACGATCAGCAGTACTCGATGGCCGGTAATCTTGCTCACGGTCCGACCGAGCAGCTCCAGGCTCGTGGGGTCGGCCCAATGCGTGTCCTCAAAGGCCATCAGCACTGGAGCAGAGTTGGAGAGGGCTTCCATCTGCCGGATGAGCGCGTCCAGCATTCTTTCCCGGCGCTGCTGCGGGGCAAGCTCGAGCACGGGATAGCGCCCATCGTTCGGCAGCGACAGCATTTCGGCAATGAGCGCAGCGTCCTCCGCGGATGTGGAGGACTGTTGGAGGAGCGCATCGAGCTTGTCGAGCTTCGCTTGCACGCTGTCGTCGCGTGCGAGGCCAGCAGCCCGTTCCATCTGGCCGATGATCGGGTGGAGCGCGCTGTTGGTATGCTGCGGCGAGCAGAAATAGCGCAAGCGGGTATGCGGCTTGTCCGCAAGCAACTCCATAATTGCGGCTGAGAGACGAGACTTACCGATGCCAGCCTCGCCAGACAGCAGCACCACCTGGCCTTCGCCGTTGGTTGCCTTGGACCAACATCGAAGCAACAATTCGGACTCTTCCTTGCGCCCAACGAGCGCGGTCATGCCGGTCGCGTGCAGCGCCTCGAAGCGGCTTGCCACGGAGCTCGGCCGCAGCACAGCCCGGGCCTGCACCGGCCCGGCGATGCCCTTCAGATTCCTTGGCCCGAGGTCCTCCAGCTCGAAGAGATTGCCGATAATCCTGCGCGTACTGTCGCAGATGACAACCATGTCCGACTCGGCAGTCCCTTGCAGACGCGCTGCGATGTTTGGCGTCGTGCCAACCATGCTGCGCTCCTGTGTGTCACCCGATCCTACGAGGTCACCGACCACAACTAGGCCGGTGGCAATGCCAATTCGAGTGTGCAGCGACGTCCGTGTGTTGAGCCGGGCCAGTGCGCCACTCAGTTCCAGCCCCGCTCGTACTGCCCGCTCGGCGTCATCCTCGTGGGCCTGAGGATAACCAAAATACGCGAGGACACCGTCGCCCATGTACCTTGCCACGAAACCATCGAACTGGTGCACGGTCTCGGCAACGCATTTCTGATAGGCTGAGATGAGCTCGCGGAGGTCCTCCGGGTCCATGCGGGCAGAGAGCGCCGTCGAGTCAACAAGGTCGGAGAACATCACGGTCACTTGGCGTCGCTCGGCGCTGTCCAGCGTCAGCGGTGCGGCAGATGATCCAACGGCCATCGCGGACGTGCCCTTCTCGATATTTTTGAGAGTGGCGATCGCGCGCAACAGCTTGCGACGATGGCCGAGTGACGCAATACCGATCTTTTCGAGGTCTTGATCGGTCAGGTCACTGAGGATCGTGAAATCGATATCATTCTCGGCAAAGCGCTGGGCGTACTCGGACAAGCCGAATCTTTCCAGCCACTCCGCGATCTGCTGCATCACGACCCTTCCCGCGGATTTACCGCACCCTAACCGCGCGTCTCGATGTGGGCGATAGAGAGTTTATCGGAGAAATTCCCCGCGAGTACATGATCAGCCAGAATAGAGTTTTTGCAGCCTATTAGCATCAGTCTTAAATCAAGTCGTAAGCAGGATGTGGCCGCACTCACACTTCGTGCCAAAAGCAGCCATTCCGTGGGTCCCCGGTGCACCCCCCTGACCACGATTGCCACTTCGAGTAGAATGTGATCCGGCCTCGAATGCATTGAGGGGCAAATGCGGTTCAATCATTTAGGACGGCGGGAGTTCGTCACGCTGCTCGGCGGCATGGCCGCTGGCGGCGCGCGCGCAGCAGCCCGACCGGATGCAGCGTATTGGCGTGCTGATGGGGTTTGCCGAGAGCGACCCGGAAGTACAGGCCTTCGTGGCCGCATTCCGGGTGGGACTCGAGAAGTTGGGGTGGGCGGAGGGCCGCAACATCCGGATCGACACTCGCTGGGCGGCCGCCGCGGAGTCGATGCAACGGTTCGCCAAGGAACTCGTCGCGCTGCAGCCCGAACTCGTTCTTTCGGCAAACACACCCACCACCGCGGCGCTGCTGCAACAAACGCGCACCATCCCCATCATTTTCACGGCCGTTTCCGATCCGGTCGGTAGCGGTTCGTCGCGAGCTTCAACCGGCCAAGCGGCAACGTCACCGGCTTCACCAATGCGGAACCCACGATGGCCGGCAAGTGGCTGGAGCTGCTCAAGGAGATTGCCCCGCGTGTCACGAGGGTCGCCTTCCTGTTCAACCCGGCAACGGCGACATATGCCGAAGTTTACCTGAACCCCTTCAAAGCCGCCGCTGCGTCCTTCGCAGTGGAGGCGATCGCCGCACCTGTTCGCGACAGGTCCGAGCTCGAATCCGTCGTTGCGGCACAGTCGCGCGAGCCGAATAGCGGCCTGATCATGATGCCAGATGGCTTCACGACCGGCCATCGCGAGGAGATCATCTTGCTGGCCGCTCGCCACCATCTCCCTGCCATCTATCCGTTCCGTTTCTTCGCTGAACTCGGCGGCCTGCTGTCCTACGGAAATGACCGGCTCGATCAGTTTCGGCGCGCGGCGATCTATGCCGATCGCATCCTCAAGGGCGAGAAGCCGAGCGAGCTTCCCGTCCAGGCCCCGGTCAAGTTCGAGTTGGTGATCAACCTCAAGACCGCCAAGGCGCTCGGCCTCGACGTGTCTTTGCAGCTCCAGCAGCGCGCCGACGAGGTGATCGAGTAGCCCTCGCCGCATTTCCGGTTTGGGTCAAAAGCGTCGGATCGACGCGCCCGACGAGTTCGCGGCATGTCCGCTGTGCCTCTGATAGCGACCGAATTGGTGACTCGCGGCAGTCCGTCGCTTGGTGCCAAAAGGCGACATATGCAGTGCAGCAAAACTCCTAATGATGTTTCAGCGCCTCCCCTCCTGTGCGAGCTGCATTGGCAGGCACCACTTCTTTCGGAGCTTCCACAATTCTTGGCAGCCGGATCGTGAAGGCCGATCCGCGACCGGGCTCGCTCTCGACCGTAATGTCGCCGCCCATCATTTGGCAAAAGCGCCGGCTGATGGCGAGGCCAAGCCCCGTGCCGCCGTATTTGCTTGCCGTAGCGGACGACGCTTGGGAGAACTCCTGGAACAGCTTGCCCATCTGCTCGGGCGTCATTCCGATGCCGGTGTCGGCCACCGCCAGCGTGATCCAGTCACGGCCGTTCTCCTGTCCTTGCCGCGCGTCGATGGTGATGGTGCCGTGGTCGGTGAACTTGTTGGCATTGCTCAAGAGATTTAATAGCGCCTGGCGCAGCCGCATCTGATCGGCCTGCATGACTCCGATTGCAGCCTCGCAGTGGACCGCAACCTGGTTGGAGTTCTTTGCCGCCAGCGGTTCAATGGTCTTGACGACATCGTTGATCAGCGGGGTAAGCGCGAATGACGAGAGGGCAAGGTCCATCCGCCCGGCTTCGATCTTGGAGAGGTCGAGAATATCGTTGATCAGCGCAAGGAGGTGCCGGGCTGCACCGAGCACGCGGTCGAGGGGCTCGATGTCTTGCTTCAGCGCCTCGGCATCCTCGCGCAGCATCTCGCTGACGCCGATGATCGTGCGCAGCTCGTGGCTCATATTGGCCAGGAACTGCGATTTGTGCTGGCTCGCATCCGCAAGCTGCCGGCTCTTGTCCTGGATTTCGTCGAACAGCCGCACGTTCTCGATCGCGATCACCGCCTGGTCGGCAAAGGTTTCGACCAACTCGATCTGCTTGTCGGTGAATGGCCGTACCTCGGAGCGCGTCAAGACGATTACGCCGATCGGAGTACCTTCGCGCAGCAGCGGAACGCCCAGCAGAGTTCGCCAGCCGCCCCGCTTGATCGACTCGGTCCAAGTATATTCCGGGTCGGCGAGCACATCGGGAATGTGAACGGTGTGTCCCTCGAGAGCGGTTCGCCCGGTAAGCGTCTGTCGCCCGATCGGAATCGACTGGGTTTGCATCCATTCTTGATATTCGGGTGCGAAGCCATGACCGGCGGCCATATGATATGTTTCGTCGCCCTCGCGCCTGTATATGAAGGCGCTATCTGCATCGCAGAGCCGCGCCGCCGACTGGACGAGCGTGTCGAGCACCGTCTGCAGATCGAATGTCGAGCGGCTGATTACCTTGAGCACATCGGCGGTTGCGGTCTGTTGCTGCAATGATTCGCGCAGGCCCTTGAGCAACCGAGCGTTCTCTATTGCGATGACCGCCTGACGCGCGAAGTTCTGTACCAGTTTAACTTGCTTGTCGGTGAATGGTCGCACTTCTGTGCGGTAGATGAAAAACGCACCCACCAATTCAGTATCTTTGATCATGGGTACCGCGACTGAGGATCGGGCGCCGCCATACCTGAAGGAAGGGCTGGGGTTCGGCTCAGTCCCTCGGTCAATCACATGAATCACGCTTTTCGTCTTGGTAAGCCTACCAAACAGGCGGCCCGGCTCGGGTGTAAATGCGCTCTGCCGGCTCATGAAATCGGCCAAAGGAGGCGGTAGATTGAGCGATGCTACCAAATTAAACAAACCACCTTCATACCGGAACAGCATTCCAAACTTGGCGTCGCAAATCCTTGTCGCGTTCTCCAACATGGCCTCGAAGACGGGCTGCAATTCCCCGGGCGTGTTTGAGATGACAGTCAGCACGTCCGACGTCGCCGTCTGCTGCTCCAGTGCCTCAGCAAGCTGCTTTTGCGCCTCGGCGAGCTCGCGAGTCCGCTGGTCAAGTTGTTTTTGGAGATCCGGTACCGAGGGACCGCGACGGCCCGCAGGCACCGGGTCCTTGCGGCGCGTGTTCTTCTTCGTTTTAGGGCGGCGCGTTTTCATGGCTACGCCGGCCGCCGCCGCCGCCCCGGCCTATCGAGCGGCCGAGCGACTGGCCTGATTAGCGCCAACCCTTTCATGAAACTTTCCCACGATGCTCAGAACCCACGCTAGGGCAGCGGAAGGTATCACACGCGAACCGGCGTTGAGAGGGGCTGGACGGGGTCAGTAAAGGCGAGAACGCAATGCAAAATTCTGCGCCGCTAATGTCCGAGTAGGGTCAAAGGCAGCGGTTCAGGGCTGTCCGGTCCCTGGGTCTTACATCTGCAGCACCCCTGTAAGCAGACCTAGCGGGCCGGCATTGAGAAGGCTCTTGGGTGCCCAGCTTGCCGACTAGAATTGCGTCAATCAGGCTTGATCCCTGCCGTTTTGACCAACCCATTGTTGACTGCAATTTCCTTTTGTACGGTCTAAGGTGAGCAGTGCCGAGAGGATGCCATGAACAACCCTGGGACTATCGCGCTCGCAACTGTCTTGTGCACGTTGATTGGCGTTGCGCCGTGGCGCGCCATTGCCGCTGATGACTATCCGAGCCGGCCGGTGACGGTCATCGTGCCGTTCACGCCCGGCGGATCGACCGACATCATGGCGCGGCATGAAGCGGAAGTCCTGCAGCGCGCGTTGGGTCAAAGGTTCGTGGTCGAGAACAGACCCGGCGCCGGCGGCGAAATAGGCATCTCCTACGCTGCCAAAGCCGCGCCCGATGGCTACACGCTGTTGCACGCACCCTCGATCATTATCCTGCTGCCGTATGTGATGAAGTCGGTCTCCTACGATCTCGCAAAGGATTTCGCGCCGGTCATGCTCACTGGCCTGACCCAATTCGCCCTGGTCGTCTCTCCGACGCTACCGGTGAACTCGGTGAAAGACCTAATCGCGCTGGCGAAGTCCAAACCCGGCGAGCTGACCTATGCATCGTCCGGCATCGGCACCCCGCATCAGATATTCGCCGAAGAGTTCAAGACCATGACCGGCACAGATATTCGTCACATTCCATACAAAGGCGCGGTTCCTGGCCTCACCGACATCGCCAGCGGCAATGTGTCGATGGAGTTCGTCGATATTCCGCCGGCTTTGCCGCTGATCCACGCTGGTAAACTGAAGGTTCTCGCCGTGCTCTCGGTCAAGGGAAATTCCGAACTACCCGGCGTACCTCCTCTTGCCGAAACGGTGCCTGGTTACGACGCCAGCAGCTGGCAGGGCTTTTTCGCCCGCGCCGGCACGCCGCAACCGATCGTCGATAAGCTCAACGCCGCGTTGGCGGCGGATTTTAAACGGTCGGAAACCGTCGACCGCTTTAAATCCTTTGGAATCGTGGCGCAATGGGACACGCCAAGCGAGTTTGCTTCCTTCATCACCGAGCAAAGCACGAAATGGGTCAAAGTCATTCGAGCGGCCGGCATCAAGCCGCAGTGACCCGGCTGCTTGCTCTCTAGCTTCCGGGCTTAGCAGTCGTGCACCCTTACGTCCGCCGCTCATTCAAGTGCGGACGTAATTGAGATCTTTGGGTCCTACGTTGAGGTAGCCCATTGCGGACCACGGAGGCGCTACGGGCGGCAGCCTGCTACTGGCGCCAAAGCTAATCGCACGCTGCCGACCTCAGAACGGCGCATCACCCGCGATGGTGATCCGATGCATGCGCCGACGCTTGCCCGGGTAATCGTTGAGCGCGCGGTGCTGGGTGCAGCGGTTGTCCCAGATCGCCAGCGAACCAACCTCCCAG
>DATBYX010000399.1:0-7602 GCA_036513475.1 Xanthobacteraceae bacterium
CGGCCGCGGAGTCCATTCTTGCACGCACCGTCAAGGACACTGTCGCGGACAACCTCATCACCCAGGGCATCGCCGACGCGAAGGCCAAGCTGAACTGAGGGTCAGCGAGGCGTTCGCGATGGTGTAGGGGCGGGTTTGAAACCCGCCCCTACACGCGTTTCCTCGCTATCTTCATAGGGGCGAGGCGTGCCTCGCCCCTCTTCGGCCTGAGCGGTTGCGAACGGCAGGGCGACGCAAATGCGTCGCCCCTACACGCGAGAAAATCCTGTGTAGAAGCTGTGGATGGCCCGCTGCCCGACTTTTGCCACCCGCGCGGGGCTCTTATGATGCCACATCGATTCGTTGGGGAACGGCGTCGACAACGCCCGGTGGGCTGCGGGCGGGGGCTCGCGTGATCATCTTCGATTGCAATGGGGTGCTGGTCGACAGCGAGCGCATTGCCGCAGCGGTGGCCGCGGAGGAATTCACGCGCATCGGCATTGCGCTTACTCCTGAGCTGGTGGCGCGCTTCTTCTTCGGGCGGCGGCCGGCCGACATGATTGCGATGGTCGAGACCGCCGGCAGGTGCAAGCTGCCGGCAAGCTTCCCCTCGCGGCTTGCGGGCGCAATGCTTAGCCGGCTGCGCGCGGAAGTGCGCTCCATGCCCCATGCCGCCTATGCCCTCACCTGGCTGCGCGGTCCGAAATGCCTCGCATCATCCTCGCCGCTCGATCGCGTCCGGGTGAGCCTGGAAACGACCGGGCTCGCACGCTTCTTTACGCGGGTGTTTTCCGCAAGCGAGGTGTCCAAGGGAAAACCCGCGCCCGATCTGTTCCTGCATGCCGCCGCGCAGATGCAGGTCGAGCCGAACGACTGCATTGTGGTCGAGGATTCGCCTGCCGGGATGACCGCCGCGACAGCGGCCGGAATGACCGCGATCGGCTTCGTTGGGGGCAGCCATGCGGACGGCGAACTTGGTCACGCGCTGATGCGCTCCGGAGCGCGAACCGTGATTGCCGACCTGCGCCAGCTCAAGGGCATCGTGGCCGCGCTGCGCGGCTGGTGATCTCAGTCGCTGGCGACTAGCGCTGGGCCGAGTGCTTGGGGGGCCGCGCCGGCTTTTTCTCGTTCTTCTCGTTCCTGTCCCCGATCTCGTCGAACCCGACATAGATCACGTAGGCGGCAAGCTCCTCCTTCGAGGGCAGCGGGAAGCTCAGGCCGTCTTCGATGTCCACGAACTGCACGTGGGTCTGCCCCGGGGCGATGGTCGCGCCGGCGCGCTTGAACTTCGTTGCGATCACCTGCGGCTCGGGTCCCTCGCGCACGACGGCGTAGCGCAGCGGAACGTCCACGGCGCCAGGCGCCCCGTACGGGCCGAGAATCGCCCGCCCCTGAACCCCGACCTTGATGAACACGGTGCCGTCCTGGACGCGGCACTCGCGCGCGGTCTGCCCAAACGAGAGCTGGTAGCGCAGATCCCCGGCGGTCGCCTGGTCCGGCTTGGTCGCAACGTTCAACGTCGATGCTCCGGCACGAATGTCCACGCCGGGGCAGTCGACTTCCGGCGCCGACGCCGTTGCCGATTTGGGCTGGGTCACGCCGGGTTTGGCGCCGGAGAAGAAGCTTGTGACGCGGGCGCTCCAGGTAGGCGTAGGCGTCGTCTCGTAGTTGTCCACCACGCTCGAGGCCGACGAGCAGCCCGCAAGCAGAGCCGCTGCGAAGACCAGCGCTGCCCCGCGGCGCCTCCCGCGCCCTCGCCTGCCGTCATCCCCCGACATTGGATTTACTCGGTTCTTTGCGACGTACACTTCCATAGACTCATACAATATAGCAGCCAAACCGTGGCAGCCCGATGGCCGCCGGGCCGATCGGGCGGGTTGCCACCAAATAGGGCGGGTTAGGTTAGCCCCCGAAGCCGCCCCTGCGCGGCTTTGGGGGCACAATTCGCCGCTGCCCTTGGGCGGATTACGCTTGCGCTAATCCGCCCTACGGGTGCCTACCCGTCTTCCTCCAGGCGCGCGTAAAGCAGGTGGTCCTGCCAATGGCCGTCGATGCACAGGTATCCGCGCGCGAAACCCTCGCGCTTGAACCCGGTCTTCTGCAACAAACGGATTGAGGCGATGTTGGTGGGGATGCAGGCGGCTTCGATGCGGTGGAGCTTCAGGGTCGCGAATGCGAACGGGATGAGCGCCTTGACTGCAGCCGTCATGTAGCCCTGACGGGCGTAGGGTTCTCCCATCCAATAGCCGAGGCTGCCGGCCTGCGCGCAGCCGCGGCGGATATTGGCGAGCGTGAGCCCGCCCACGAGCACGTTGTCCTGCTTGCGGAAGATAAACAAGGCGTAGGCGAGATCGCAGCGCTGGTCCTCGCCGTAGCGCTTGATGCGGCGGCGAAACGAGGCGCGGGTGAGGTCATCCGCCGGCCAGGTCGGCTCCCACGGAACCAGAAAATCACGCGAGGCAGCGCGCAGCGCCACCCACTCCGCGGCGTCCGACATCTGGGGCGGACGCAACACGACACCCTCCCCGGTGATCGCGGGGGCAGCATCGGGCAGGCTCACGGTGCGGAAAAATGCCATGGCGCTCAGCGGACGGACGATGCTCAGAGCTCGGAACTCGGCGATGAGTAGCACACCACCTTTGCACCCGACTCGGCCTTCTCCCACTCCCGGCTCTTGGGGCGCGGAGAGGAAGTGGGCCGAGCTAGTTGTACTGCGTCACAACTCTCCCCTCGCCGTCATTCTGGGGTCGCTGGCAGGTCGGCGTGCCGACTCGCCAGCGAGCCCGGAATCCATAACCCCAGCCGGATATGGTGGACGCGCCGTCTCGCAACGCAGGACCTGTGGTTATGGATTCCGGGCTCCGCTCGCTACGCGCGCGGCCCCGGAATGACGGAGCCTGTTGATTGGTTCAATCAGCTCACTTCAATGGAATCCATGGTCTAGTTCCTGCAGAGCTCTCGTACTATGTGATCTGCCCGCGATTTGTCCGTCCTCTGTCTTCTGTCCTCCCTGATCTCTGTTCTCTGATCTCTGATACCTGATCCCTGACCCTCACGCCGGCTCTCGCGCCAGACTGTCCGCAATCATGGCGGCATGTTCAAGTCCCGGCCCCGGTCCCAATGCGGCAAGGGCGGGTCGCCCCCGTGCGAGCAAAGCGCGCCCCGCCGCGCGGGTGCTCTCCAGCGTCACCGCCTCCACCTTGGCGACGATCTCGTCGAGGGGGATCGGGCGGCCCCAGGCGATGATCTGGCGGGCAAGCTGCTCGGTGCGCGCGCTCGAGCTCTCGAGGGCCATGAGGAGGCCCGCCTTCATCTGCGCCTTGGCGCGGGCGACCTCGGCGTCGCTGATCGTCTCGGCCGCGGCATGGATCTCGCCCACCACAACCCGCATCAGCTCGGCCACATCGTCCGCGTCGGTACCTGCATAAAGTCCGAACATGCCGCTGTCGGCGTAAGGCGAGTGGAACGCGTAGATCGCGTAGCAGAGCCCGCGCTGCTCGCGCACTTCCTGGAACAGGCGCGAGGACATGCCGCCGCCCAGGATGCTGGTGAAGACCTGGAGGCTGTAGAGATCGGGGTCGCGCTGCGGCAGGCCCTGGAGCGCGAGCGCGACGTGCACCTGCTCGAGCTCGCGACGCTCGATGCGCGATCCGCCGATGAAACGCGCTGGCTCGGGAAGAGGCGCAGCCGGGCCAACGAAGCTTGCAAACCGGCGCTCGACCTCGGACACCACGGCCGCGTGCTCGACCGCGCCGGCCGCGACGATCACCATGTCGGGACCGCGATAGTTGCGCGACAGATACGCAGAGAGCCGCGCCCGGTCGAACGAGCGCACCGTCGCGCGGGTGCCGAGAATCGAGCGCCCGATCGGCTGACCGGCAAACGCGACCTCCTGCAGCCGGTCCCAGACGAGATCGTCCGGGGTATCCTCGGCCGCACCGATCTCCTGCACGATCACGTTCTGCTCGCGCCGCAGCTCATCCGGATCGAACGCTGGATCAGTGAGAATGTCGGAGAGAACATCGAGCGCGAGCGCCACGTCCGCGCGCAGAACGCGGGCATAATAGGCGGTGGTCTCGGCCGAGGTGGCTGCATTGAGATCGCCGCCAACTGCTTCGATCTCCTCCGCGATCTGGCGAGCGGTGCGGCGCGTCGTGCCCTTGAAGGCCATGTGCTCGAGCAGGTGCGAGATGCCGTGCTCGTCGGAGCGCTCATCGCGGCTGCCCGCGCCGACCCAGACTCCGAGCGAGGCGGACTCCAGGTGCGGCATGGCGTCGGTGACCACAACAAGGCCCGATGGCAGACGCGTGACTTCAACGCTCATGCGGCGGCTCCGGTCTCAACAGCGCGGCTGCGGGAAAGGATGAGCTTCTCGACCGCCGCCGCATCCGCGGGCACGGTGGTGACCCGCTCGGGCCAATCATGCAGGTCGGCGAGCCAATCGGGAAGGGGCGGCCGCATCCCGCAGGCCGCCTCGACAGCATCGGGGAATTTGGCGGGATGCGCGGTTGCGAGCACGACCATCGGGATCGCGCGGTCGCGCATCTCCTTCTCGCTCACCGCAATTGCGACGGCGGTATGCGGATCGACGCATTGTCCGGTCTCCCGCAGCATGGCGCGCATGGTGGCGGCGGTCTCCTCCTCGTCGGCGCGATCGGCGGAGAACGCCGCGCGGATGCCGGAGAGGGCAAGCACCGAGAGCGTGAATTTCCCCGACTGCGCGAGCGTGCCCATGAGGGCACGCACCGCATTGGCGTCGCGGGAATAGACCTCGAACAATAGCCGCTCGAAATTCGATGCGACCTGAATGTCCATCGACGGCGAGGAGGTCGCCACGACAGAGTGCACGTCGTAGCTGCCGGTGGTCATGGTGCGCGGCAGGATGTCGTTGACATTGGTGGCAATCAGCAGGCGATCGATGGGCAGGCCCATGCGCAGCGCCGCGTAGCCGGCATAGACGTTGCCGAAATTGCCGGTGGGCACCGCGAAGGCAACCTTGCGCAAGGGTGAGCCGAGCGCGACGGCGGCGGTGAAATAGTACACGACCTGCGCGATGATGCGCGCCCAGTTGATGGAGTTGACGCCGGCCAGACGCGCGCGGTCGCAGAAGGCGTGGTGCCGGAACATGCTCTTCACGATCGCCTGGCAGTCATCGAAGGTGCCATCGACCGCGAGCGCGTGCACGTTGTCGTCCGCGACTGTCGTCATCATGCGCCGCTGCACATCGGAGATGCGTCCCTGCGGGAACAGCACGAAGATGTCGGCGCGCTCGCGACCGCGGAAGGCTTCTATCGCGGCAGCTCCCGTATCGCCCGAGGTCGCGACCACCACGGTGGTGCGCTCGCCGCGCGCCGTGAGCACGTGATCCATGAGGCGGCCGATGAGCTGGAGCGCCACGTCCTTGAAGGCGAGCGTCGGTCCATGGAAGAGCTCGAGCAAGAATTCGCTTGCTCCGTATTGGCGCAAGGGCGCAACCGCAGGGTGTCTGAAATTGCCGTAGGCCTCGCGCGCGAGGCGGGCGAGATCGTGCTCCGCGACCCCCTCGCCGATGAACGGGCGCATTACCTCGACCGCGACTTCGGCATAGGGCTGCCCGGCAAAGCCGGCGATGGTGTCAGCGGCGAGACGCGGCCAGTGCTCGGGTACGTAGAGGCCCCCGTCGCGCGCGAGGCCCGCGAGCACCGCGTCCACAAAGCCGAGCGATGGGGCCTCGCCCCTGGTGGAGACATAACGCACGGGGCTTTGCGGCTCCGATCAGACGATGCACCGGCGCTCCGGAATATTCTTCCGGGAACCGGGCGAAGTGAATCAGGCTTTGCGCCGAATCTCCCCGGAGCGACCAGCCCGTTGCCGCAAACATAGTCGGGCGCCAAGGCTTCCACAAGCAAGCGTGTTGTAGGGGCGGGTTTCAAACCCGCCCCTATGCGGCGCCCACACAGGACCCTTCGTAGGGACGCATGCGTCGCCCTGCGTCCACGCAGTTGTCCGCCGAAACAGGGGCGAGACATGCCTCGCCCCTACGAAGGAAGAACAAGGGTGGGCAAAGACGCGCGCTGACCGCAAGAAACCCGGCAAACAGTTTACCCTTGCCGCAGCGCGGGCGGAACCCCCCACAACCCAGCCATGATCGGCGACGGTTGCCGGGAACGTTTTGCGGGCTAAAGCCTTATGTAGTGAAGGTGACACACAACTGTGGAGCACCCGGAGCCCTACGGTGCGGATACAATTCTGGGGAACGCGGGGATCCATCGCCACGCCGGGGCCGGATACGCGTCGGTACGGCGGCAACACGTCCTGTGTCGAGGTGCGCTCGGCCCGAGGGACTCTAGTTGTCATCGACTGCGGAACAGGCGGGCGCTCGCTCGCGCAGAAACTGATGGCTGACAGCGGGGGCAGGCGCGGGACCATTCTGATCAGCCACACGCATTGGGATCACATCCAAGGTCTACCGTTCTTTGATCCGCTCTATGTGCCCGGGAATGAATGGGACGTCTACGGTCCGAAAGGCTTGCATGAATCCGTGCGCGAAGCCCTGGCCGGGCAGATGGATTACACCTATTTCCCAGTTTCGCTCGATCAGTGCGCCGCAAATATCCACTTTCACGATCTAGTGGAGGGAAGTTTCGCCATCGAAGACATCAGCGTGTCAGCGCGCTACATGAACCATCCGGCGCTCACGCTTGGCTATCGCCTGCAGGTCGATGGAGTAACTCTGGTCTATGCGTGCGATCACGAGCCCTACTCGCGCAAGCTCGGTCTCGGGGAGGGCAGGATCGCCGGGGAGGATTTACACCATGCCGAGTTCATACGCGGGGCGGACCTCCTCATCCATGACGCGCAGTACACTGCGCAGGAATATGCGACGAAGATAGGCTGGGGGCATAGTCCGGTCGAATACGTGGTGAAGGTCGCCGAGCAGGCGCTGGTGAAAAGAGTTGCGGTCACGCACCATGATCCACGCCGCGATGATGATGCCATCGAGCGCCTGGTCACATCCGTCCGCCAAACGACATCGGTGGATATTTTTGCTGCGCGCGAGGGGCAGGTTGTGGAGCTCAAGGGGCGCCCTCCCATAGAAGCCGTAGCGACCAGGGGAGAGTCGGCCGAGATACCCGCGGAGCGGAAGCTCGCTTCGCCCGTGGTCCTGCTCACGATCGCAAACCCGAGCGTGTCGGCAGCGGTTTCAGAGGCGTTACGAGCAGAGGGCATTCTCGGCCGGCAATTGGGGAACATCGACCCTGCATCGTTATCGATTGTGAAAGACCGTCCCGCGCTCGCGATAATCGAGCATGATCCGCCGCGACTTGATGGCATCGGTTTATGCCGTGCGCTTCGGCGGCACGGCCCTGCGCGCCCACTTCCTGTACTTCTGGTGGCTGAGCACGAGGATGCGGATGTCGGTACCGCGGCCGGAGTTTCAGATTGGCTGATGAAGCCCTTCACGACTGCTCACGCAAGAACGAAGGTGCGTACGTGGCTGCTCCGCAGTGCAGCGCCTAGAAACATCAAAGGCCGAACTCCTGTGGATGAAATACGACCACTTTCTCCTCTCCGTCTTGTCCACACGGCCGCAAACCGCGGAGATGACAGGATCGAGGAGTTAGTCGGCATCTTGGACAAAGC
>DATBYX010000400.1:0-5223 GCA_036513475.1 Xanthobacteraceae bacterium
TGACGGAGCTATTGCGGGCGACGGCCGATACCCTTGCTGCCAAGGAAGCCGCGGCCCGACTCGACGGCGAACTGGCGGCCCGGCGGTCGCGGCCGTGGTGACTTCGGATGGTGGGCTGAAGCCAAGCTGTGCCAAGCCGCTCGCGCTCGAGCCGGATGGGGCGAGGCCGCGCCTGATGCCTGATGTCGATCAAACTCGAAGACCTCCGGCCATTCCGGGAGCCAAATCTTGTCGGCTGTTACCCCCGGCGTTACCCCGAACGCCTTTCGCGGATTAATGGCCCGCGCTTTTGATGCCTTAAGCCTTTGATTTGTCTGGTCGGAGCGCCGAGATTTGAACTCGGGACCCCCAGTCCCCCAGACTGAGGCAGCATTGCCGCAGAAGCGTGCAGATGGGACGCCCGATAATTTTCCTTCTTAGGCTTTAACCCAAAATGCCTCGACCGCTTCAGCGTGCGCGGCTTGAAAGCCGGTACAATTTGGTGGCAGTTGCCGGTATGAGCAAAGCAGCGGCGTGGTTCATCGTGCTGCTGTGGTATGGCGGGATCAACGTCGATTGCTTACCGGCCGCTTACCCGGCCTGTTTTCCCATTAGTTTTTGATTTTGCAGACGGAAAATTCCACTTTCTTTTCCACTGGTTAGCACGCTTGGATTCGAACTCATGTTCGTGACTTTCTTTCAGGAGCTGAAAGCAGCGGGCCTTCCGGTGACGCTGCGCGAATTTCTGACGCTGATGCAGGCGATGGAGAAAGATCTGGCCGACAGGCGCGTAGACAATTTCTACTATCTGTCCCGCGCGGCCCTGGTCAAAGACGAGCGCAATCTCGACAAGTTCGACCGCGTCTTTGCGCGCGTATTCAAAGGACTTGCGACGACGGCGGAGGCTTTGGCGGCGGAGATCCCTGCGGAGTGGCTCAAGAAGCTCACCGAGAAATATCTCACCGAAGAAGAGAAGCGGCAGATCGAGGCGATGGGAGGCCTCGACAAGCTCCTGGAGACGTTGCGCAGGCGCTTGCAGGAGCAGAAAGGCCGCCACCAAGGCGGCAGCAAATGGATCGGCACTGCGGGGACCTCCCCGTTCGGCGCGTACGGCTACAATCCAGAAGGCATTCGCATCGGGCAGGATCGCAACCGGAATTTCCGCGCGGTCAAGGTTTGGGATCGGCGCGAGTTCAAGGATCTGGACGACCGGACGGAGCTGGGTACCCGCAACATAAAGATTGCGCTGCGCCGGCTACGCAAGTTTGCACGCACAGGAGCGCTCGACGAGCTTGACCTGCCCGGCACGATCAAAGGCAGCGCTCATAAGGGCTACCTCGATATTCTCATGCGCCCCGAGCGGCACAATGCGGTGAAGGTTCTGTTGTTCTTCGATATCGGCGGCTCCATGGACTGGCACATCAAGGCGACCGAGGAGCTGTTCTCGGCGGCGCGTGCCGAGTTCAAGTACATGGAGCACTTCTATTTTCACAATTGCCTCTACGAAAAAGTCTGGAAGGAGAATCGCAGGCGATGGGATGACACCACGCCCACCTGGGATCTCCTGCATACCTACGGGCACGACTACAAGGTGGTGCTCGTAGGCGATGGCTCGATGTCGCCGTATGAGATCATGGCGCCGGGTGGCTCGGTTGAGCATTTCAACGCCGAAACCGGTGCGGTCTGGATGGAGCGTGTGACGCGCACTTATCCGGCCTGCGCGTGGCTCAATCCGCTTCCGGAGAAGGAGTGGGGCTACACTGCCTCGATCGGCCTCATGCGCCAGCTCATGCGCGGGCGCATGTATCCCCTCACGCTCGATGGCCTCGACCGGGCAATGCGCGAGCTCGTGCGATAGAGCGCCCCCGGCACGGGCGTAAAATAATAAAGCGCGCCGGAGCGCGCGTCAGGTCACAAGTTGCTGGGGGTTCCGATCCAGCGCCCCATGCGCATCAGGTGGCGCGAGATCGCCACGTCCGTGACGCGTCCAATCAGATTTGCCAGCGGGACCGGACCGTGCGCCAGGGTGTCACGCGAATCGACGCTGTTAGCGCGATTATCGCCAAGCACGAACACGTGCCCGGCAGGGACTTGCACTTCCGGCATATCGGATACGGACCCATCAGCACACTCTTCCAGATAGGGTTCTTCGATCGTGATGCCGTTGACCATGGCGTGACCACCCTTGATCGCAATGCGATCTCCTTCCACGGCGATGATGCGCTTGATCGAGCGAACCTCTGTCTGCTTGGGGTGCCTGTACACCACGACCTCACCCCGCATCGGTGCGCGACCGCGGTAATAGCTCGCGTCGGCGAGAAAGAATTCTCCCGTCTCCAGGGTGGGCTCCATGCTGGGGCTGTTGGCGGTGAGCCACAGGAGCCGGCCGGAAGCATGCGCGTGCCAGCCGTAGAGGAAGGGCCAAGCGATGAGAAGGCATGCAACCGTGAAGGCGGTTACATAGGTTGCCCACCCGCTTTGACCGTGATCGGGTAAGGGTGGGGTGCGCCGCGCGCGGCGGATAGCGTCGAACACGATATAGAGCCACAGCCCGACCAACAGCATGAAGCTGATCGCGAACATCCAGAACCGCGCGAGCACGCCCATCATGGCGAACATCAACAGTGTGTCGGCGATCAGGATGAGGATGAACAGCGTGATCCCGCGCCGGGCCTGGCCGATATAGAGGTGCCCAAGACCGGGAGTGAGGACCGTCAACAGCGCTGCGACCCATGCTGAGGGGCCGCGGTGCTCGCGTACACCAGAGGCTGCGAAATCGGCCATCAATGCCATCAACTTCTCCGCATTGGCCGGGCGCCACTTGCGCAGGACTACGCGTATCGGAAGCTGGCACTACCGCACGACTCTTTAGTCGCACGACGGCCATTAAGGTTCGAGCCCCCGGGAAAGATTTATTCAAATTCTTCCACGCAGAAATGAGGCAAAGTACAGGTTAGCGGCGAACCCGGTCTGCTCTCTCTCCGTTCTTGCGCTGTTCTCGGGCGATGGGGGAAATGGGGCAGGCTCAGCGCCGTATGGTCAAATAGGCACCGCCCAAGGACATTAAGGCTGCCATCGCCAAGACGCCCAAACCGGCGAAAACATTTGCTTCGGACTGCGCGTGTGCAAGGTCTGCGGAGTGCTGGCCGATATCTGCGAGTATGTATACGGCCACGGCGCCGCCCAACCATCGCAGCAGGCGAAAGCGCCGCCACGGCAGCGGCATGCGGCTGAGCGCGGCTGCAATCACGCCGCCGACCACGAAAGCCACAGCGGCAATCGCCCACCAAGGCCCCGCGCTGCGCAACTGCATGGCGCGGGAAGCGGAGAGATTCTGCCACAGTCCGAGAAGGTCGAATCCCGCCCGACTCAGCTGGATTTGCAGCGCGAGTGCGGCCAGCACGCCGCAGGTCGAGGCGGTCGCGTAAACCAGCGCTGGAGCGAGCGCGAGATCCGCCGGTGGTTGCTTGGGATTGGGCATCGGCTTTGCGGCTATCGCGAAAACCGACGCCCGGGCCGAAGCCCGGGCGCAACTCAGAACGTTGTAAGTTTCACAGCCTGATTCGCGCGGTCAGCCGCGGCGTTCGGCTTGCCAGACGCCCGCGCAGATACCGTTTCCGCCCGTCCAGGAACCGGTCCCGCTCGTTGCAGCAAGGCGGCCGGTCCCGATCGCGGTCTTGTCGCCACGGCTCACGTTGACGATGACCGCACCGTTCTTTCCTACTCTGCCAGTGATCTGAACCGAAGACTGGCCCGCGTTGAGCACGTGACCGTTGCTGATGCGGATGGGATAACGATAGGACGGGTCGCAAAACCCTGCGCGGGTAATGATCACAACACTCCACAAGCCATCATAACTCGGCACCGCCTCGGCCGGTCCCAGCGCGGGAATGGCCGCCGTCAACGCCAGAGCAGAGCCCACGAGCAAGCCGCGAGCGCCGGTCACGATACGAGAATAAGTCATTGTAGCCCCTCCGGTATTCCTGCCGGGCGCCGACCCCTATCGGGCGAAGCGGCAGGGCGTGCTGTGAATTTCGCGCCACCCGTTAGTCGCAATATGGCTGGAATTGGTTCAAAGACGGTTGACACACGGGCGCCCTCGACCGTTCGCGCTCAGCAAATGATTCTATTGCGTGATAAGTTGCTCCTCGGCGTCATTCGGGGGCGTTTGCGGAGCCTGTGCTCGGACGGCGCGTAGCGCCGATGCGAGTGCTCGCGGCCCCGGTAACGACGGCGTAGAGCAATTTCTGGCACCGCAGCGTTAAACGTCCGGACTCTGGTTTTGTCTCATCACCAGAGCGGCGGAAGGCTCGGGCGGTGGGCAGGTCGGTGTTTGATCGGGAAGCTTTGGGGCCAGCAGTTGAGGCCGACGCACCCCTCCTGCGCCTGGGGCGCGGGAGCCCGCGGCTCAGCCTCCGCCCTGTAAATGATTATGCTGGCAATAGTGGCCAACGCGAGCATCGCAGCAGTAATGAGTTTCATGGTGGTGACCTCCGAACCGCGCCCAATGTGGCGCAGCTCTTCGCTGAAAGCTGTAATGGCCATCACAAAAAGTCGGTTTTACGCACGATGATGAGCATCCGGCCCGAGACCTCGACGCATACCCCGAGCACGGCTGCCCAAATTCGGGTGAGGGGAGTGGCAAAGCGCTACGGAGCCCTTGAGGTCTTCCGCGGCATCGAATTCAATGTCGGCGAGCGGGATCGTTGCCATTGTCGGCCCGTCCGGCTGCGGCAAGACAACGCTGCTACGCCGTGGTACCGGCCTGGGCACGGCGCTGAATAGCCGCTGCAGTTTCAATCCAGATCGAACTGGTCCTTGTATACCCGCCGGAGCGAGGCATCTTGGTCCTGCTTGAGCAGGATCGAATCACCCACGACGAGGAGATCCAGTTCCGTCCCCATGAAGCAGCGGAACGCGTCCTCCGGGGTGCAGACGATCGGCTCGCTCCTGACATTGAAGCTGGTGTTCACCAGAATTGGACAGCCCGTACGCGCCTTGAACGCGGAAAGAAGCCCGTGGTAGCGCGGATTTGTTTGTTTGTGAACAGTTTGGATGCGTGCCGACATATCGACGTGGGTAACGGCCGGGATTTGCGACCGGACGGTGTTGAGCCTGTCGATCCCGAACAGCGCTTTGTCTTCGTCCGAAACAGGGTAGCGCCAGTCCTTGAGAACGTCCGCGACGAAGAGCATGTAGGGGCTGTCGCCGTCGAGCGCGAACCACTCGGCCACGTCTTCTCGC
>DATBYX010000401.1:0-14650 GCA_036513475.1 Xanthobacteraceae bacterium
TCTGCTCCCGAGCATATGAATCGATTGTCGCCTGTGCTTCCGTCTCGAGCCAGCGACTTTGCATCGCAAGGTTCAATGCCTGCCGAGCACGCGCTTGCTCCACCAACCCGACCGGCGCGGGCGCTCAGCCGTTTTGCTCTCCTCCGGGCTCGATACGACCGGCTCCGGCGAGACGCTTGCCGGACCAAGTGAGGACGGCCCTTCGCTTTGCCCTTCAGCTGGGGTCTCGCGCAATGACGCAAATGCCGGCTCGCGTACCGTCGAACGCCGTCGTGCAGCCTCGGAGGACGTTTCCGCCAATCCATCCGATTCCGGACCGGCCATGGCACTCCGACCCGCATCCCCAGCATCGGGATTGGGCTCAATCCGCGGCAGCGCGTGCGCCTCCACCTCGTGCGCAAGCGCAGGTTCCATATTGTCCTGTGGCTGATCGAGATCAGTTGCCGCACGGACAAGTTCCGGCTCGATGTCGGCCGTCTCCGGGGCGGTCGCGTGCTCGCGTTCGCGACGATTGCGGCGGCCCCCACGCCGTCCGCGTCGCCGTCGGTGTCGCTCGGCCTCCCCGTCTGGTTCGGCGTCTTCGCTGCTGGCGCCGTCGCCCGCACCTGCTGCGTTTTCGATGGAATCGGGATCCTCATCATGAGGCTCGCCTGTCGGCGCAGCTGTGCGCGTGTCCGCTGAAACGTGACGAGTGTCGGGTTCGCCCCCGCGGCGGCTGCGCCGACGGCGGCGCTTTTTGCGAGCACCGCTGTGCTCTTGGCCGTCTGCTTGCGTGAACTCTTGGTCCACCGCCTGACCCCGATCCTCGTCCTCATCGTCGCCTAGGGTGTCGACACTCTCCCCCTCGTCCTCGGCGAGCACGGCCTCGGTTGCTGCATGCTCGTCTTCCAACTCCTCCTGCGGCTCCTCGCTCTGCTCAAGCGCGACCGGTGCCGGTGCTTCTGCTGCCAGCGCCTTGGCCTGCTCCGGACTGTGCACTTGCTCGCCGCGGTCGATCAGGAATGGGACCTGCCCAACCATGCCGGCATCAGCAGTCACCACGATAAAGATGCGAAACCGTTCCTCCAGGGCGCGCAAATGAGCCCGCTTGTGATTGAGCAGGTAAAGCGCGGTGTCGGAGCGGGTGCGTACGATGACATTGTGGGTTGCCCCCTTGAGCAGCATCTCATCGAGAGCTCGCAGGAGCTGCAAGGCAACGGATGCGACCGATCGCACATGCCCGGTACCGCCGCAGTTCGCGCACTTCTCGGTGGAGCTCTCCAGCACGCTCGAGCGAATGCGCTGACGCGACATTTCCAGCAAGCCGAAATGCGAGATATGCCCGACTTGAATGCGCGCGCGATCATGCCGCAGGCATTCCTTGAGCCGGCGCTCGACCGCCCGGTTGTTGCGCTTCTCATCCATGTCGATGAAGTCGATGACGATCAGGCCGGCAAGATCGCGGAGCCGCAGCTGCCTGGCGATCTCCTCCGCGGCCTCGAGATTAGTCTTCAACGCCGTGTCTTCGATGTGATGCTCGCGCGTGGCACGGCCGGAATTGACATCGATTGCAACCAGTGCCTCCGCTTGATTGATCACGATATAACCGCCGGATCGCAGCTGCATAACCGGGGTGAACATGGCATCAAGCTGGCTCTCGATTCCATAACGGGTGAAGACGGGCAGAGCTTCGGTGTAGAGCCGCACGTTCTTGCCATGGCTAGGCATGAGCATGCGCATGAACTCTTTCGCTTCCTGATACGCGTGCTCGCCTGAGACAACGATCTCATCGATTTCCTTGTTATAGAGATCACGGATTGAGCGCTTGACCAATGAGCCTTCCTCATAGACGAGTTTCGGCGCGGTCGATTTGAGCGTGAGATCGCGCACCGTCTCCCACACCCGCAGCAGATATTCGAAATCCCGCTTGACTTCCGTCTTGGTGCGGCTTGCCCCGGCAGTGCGCAGGATCACGCCCATTCCTTCGGGCACATCGAGCTCCTGGGCGATTTCCTTGAGCCTTCTGCGGTCGTCCGCGCTGGTGATCTTGCGGCTGATGCCGCCACCGCGCGCGGTGTTCGGCATGAGCACCGAATACCTCCCCGCAAGCGACAGGTAGGACGTAAGCGCCGCGCCCTTGGTACCGCGCTCCTCCTTGACGACTTGCACCAACATGACCTGGCGCCGTTTGATCACCTCCTGGATCTTGTATTGCCGCCGCAGCCGCGGCATGCGCTCCGGCACCTCCTCCATGGCATCGGCGCCGCCGACGGATTCGATAGTCTCTTCGTCGGCGTCCGATCCATTCACTTCTGTAACGTTGGCGAGCGATGGATTGGCTCGGGTTTCTCCCGTGTCGCTGTCAGCATGCTCTGCGGGAGCGGCAATCTCATTCGCTGCCGGAGTCAGACCATCATTGCAGTCGGTGGGGATTGTTTCTGCCGCACTCATTAACTGCAGCGAGGAGAGTTCCATCGGAATCTCGCTTGTCGCGGATGGTGCCGGGATACTTTCGCCCCCCTCGCTCGCCATTCCCAAAGCGGGAGAACCAGGAGCCGCGAGCGTCGAGCTCGCTTCCGGAGCCATCTGCTCCGAGCAGGCTGCCATTGCAGCGGCCTCGTCCTCCGCCTCAGTCCCGCTAATGTCGGCGGCAGCTTCACTTGGCCGGCTTTTGATTTCGTCGCGCCGCACATCGCTCGCGCGCGGGCGGTGATTTGCGTGACGCTCCGCTTCGGCTTCGGCCGCGCGCTGGGCTCGTTCTTCCTCGGCGATCAGCGCTTGCCGGTCGGCAATCGGAATCTGATAATAATCGGGATGAATTTCACTGAAGGCGAGAAAGCCGTGGCGATTTCCGCCGTAATCGACAAAAGCCGCTTGCAGCGACGGTTCAACCCGGGTCACCTTGGCCAAATAGATATTGCCGCGCAGCTGCCTGCGGCTGGCCGACTCAAAGTCGAACTCCTCCACCCGCTGGCCACGTAGAACGACCACCCGGGTCTCTTCCGGATGGGTCGCATCGATAAGCATTTTGTTTGGCATTTACCAATCTCTTGATGGTCGGCTGGAGCGCGGCCGCCCTGTTTCGGCACGTGACCGATGAAGAGCGGCGCGACCAGAGATCCGGCTGATTTTCAGTCAATGAGCGGGCCCTTGCAGCACGAGAAACAGACCGCTTTGCCAGGGCCGCATCGATTGCCGACGCAATCCTGCCCTGGCAGCGTTTGCAATTGTTCTCGGGCTGCAGTCGTACCATGACCTCATTGACCCGTGACGGGGCGGCCGCCTTTGCACGCGGCCGCAGGTTCTTGGTTGACGATCCGTCGACTCGAAGCGGATGCAGGAACTATAGACCGCTCTCTGTCGCGGGGGCACTTGCGCCACCCACCACCAGCTACCGTCCACAAGAACATCGGCCTTCTTCGTCGGAACGCCACGCGATGGGGCTGGCACCAGTGTGCCCGCAAACTCTCCGCCCTGTGGAAAGCGTCCGGTCCGAGGACTGCCTAGTCCAAACGTGGGGCAGCCGGAACACTAAATCGTCAACATCATCCTCTTATTAAGACCGGGAATGTGCGATGGCAAGGGAAGCCCGCCAGGCAGCCTCACAGCCGGTACGGGAGCCGCCGATTAAGGCACTGTAAACCGCCCATGGCCCATGGCCCAGGGGGCGGCCATTCTCGCTGGCGCACAATGAGCTTCGTTTGGGTCGGGCACCTAAGTTCCGCGCAATCATTGCCCTTTAGGATACGAGTGGGCGGGGTCATCGGGCGCAAAAGCATGGCAGGGGGCCGGATCAGCCTGGCGTTTTTCATCCTTTTTGGAGCCCTTATCGTTGGGGTCTCAGCCATCGTTGGGGTCTCAGCCGCCGAGCGCCCGGGCTCGGCGGGCTCGATCACAGCGGCCACCAACGATCTGCCTGTCGCCAGTGACGTTCGCCTGGCGGGTGACGATAGTCAGACACGAATGGTGGTGGATTTCAGCCAAAGGGTGGAGATCCGGGCGTTCGCGCTCGCCGACCCTTACCGGGTGGTGATCGACATGCCGCAAGTCGCGTTCAAATTCCGTCCGAAAACCGGAGAAACGCGACGCGGAATCGTCAAAGCCTTTCGATTTGGCCTGGTGATGGCGGGGGGCTCCCGGATGGTCATTGACCTTGCTCGCCCCGCTCAGATCGACAAGGCCTTCGTGCTTGACGCTGCAAACGATCAGCCTGCTCGGCTCGTGCTCGATCTCACCGCGGTGGATCGTGACGCGTTCATGCGGCTGATCGCGCCCGAGGCCCGAACTCCCGAGACTGCGCGGTATGACCCGCCGCCAGGTAACCGGAGTGCGAGCGACCCACGTCCGCTCCTGGTACTTGATCCGGGACACGGAGGCATCGACAACGGGACGCAAGCAGCGACAGGCGAGCTGGAGAAGAGCATCGTCCTCGAATTCTGCTTGTTGTTGCGCGACCAGATCGAAAAGACCGGAAAATACCGGGTGGTCATGACCCGGACTGATGATACCTTCGTCGCCTTGCGCGATCGGGTTGCGCTCGCGCGGTCGCGCCAGGCCTCCCTCTTCATCTCAGTGCATGCCGACGCGCTCCGGAGAGGGGAAGGGCAGGCACAGGGTGCCACGGTGTATACTCTCTCGGAGCGAGCGTCCGATGCTCGCGCCGCCCGCCTCGCCGAGGCTGAGAACCAAGCCGACGTTATCGCCGGTCTCGATCTCTCGGCCGAGCCGAAGGACGTCGCCGGCATTCTCATCGACCTTGCCCGGCGCGAAACCAAGACGTTTTCGGTGCAATTCGCCCAGGGCCTCATCGGCGCGATGAAAACGTCAGTGCGACTACACCAAAGCCCACTCAAGTCGGCGAGTTTCGTCGTCCTCAAGGCGCCGGATGTACCATCCGTCCTCGTCGAGCTTGGCTTCGTAACGACCAAGTCCGACTTGCAGTCACTCATCTCAACGGACTGGCGCGAGCGCACGGCGCAAGCAATGGCGCACGCGATCGATGCTTTCTTCAGCACTCGCTTGGCGACCCAGAGCCAGAATTGACGACGATCAGCCTCAGTTTCAACATAAAACGGCGCGACTTAGCCGTGGGAAAAGGGGTACTGCGAGCGTCAGGCGGGGGCATGCCGAACGACCGCTGTGGTTTGAGCACGAGCGGCGTGGATCTCTACGTGGGGCGATCGCGGTTAGCGCAGGGGGGATGCCGGCGATGAGATTGGTGCTGCGCTTCTTTGGCCTTCTGTTCGCTGCCGGGACCATTCTTTTTGTGGTGGCGGTCGCAGGGGCGGCCGGCTTCCTGTGGCACTACTCGAAGTCACTTCCCGATTACTCGCAGCTTCAGGACTATGAACCCGCGGTGATGACCCGGGTGCATGCCTCGGACGGTTCCTTGCTCGCGGAATACGCACACGAGCGACGTCTCTACGTTCCCATACAGGCGATCCCAAAGCTCGTCACCAACGCCTTTGTCGCCGCCGAAGACAAGAATTTCTACGAGCACGGCGGGATCGACTTCTCAGGCATCGCACGCGCCGCGCTGCTCTACGTGCAGCAGTACGGTCGCGGACGCCGCCCACAGGGCGCGTCCACCATCACTCAGCAGGTAGCCAAGAACTTCCTCCTCACCAATGAGCTCTCGGTATCGCGCAAGATCAAAGAAGCCCTGCTGTCGATGAAGATCGAGCGCGCGTTCTCGAAAGAGAAGATTCTCGAGCTCTACCTGAACGAAATTTATCTGGGAATGGGCGCCTACGGGGTGGCCGCCGCATCCCTTCTGTATTTCGATAAATCCGTCCACGAGCTCTCGGTCGCTGAAGTTGCGTATCTCGCGGCTTTGCCGAAAGCTCCGAACAACTACCATCCGTTCCGGCAGCGCGAGCGTGCGCTCGAGCGCCGCAACTACGTGATCGACCGGATGCTCGAAGACCATTACATCACAGCGCAGCAGGCGGAGCAGGCAAGGAAGGAGCCGCTCAAGATCACGCAGCGTCCCACAGGGGCGCATGTTTTCGCAGCGGAATATTTCGCCGAGGAGGTCCGTCGTTATCTTTCCGACAATTACACCGAGAAGAAGCTTTACGAGGGTGGCCTGTCCGTGCGCACCACTCTCGACCCGAAGATGCAGATATTGGCGCGCAAGGTTCTGGTCGACGGCTTCACGCATTTCGACGAGCAGCAGGGATATCGTGGTCCGGTCGCCAAGATCGATATTGCCGGGGATTGGGGCCTCAAGCTCGCCGAGATCAAGGCGCTTGCGGATGTCGCACCCTGGCGGCTCGCGGTGGTGCTGGACTCATCCGACACCGCGGCACGTATCGGATTGCAGCCGCCGCGCGATCCCAGCGGCGCCGTTTCCAAGACGCGTGAGATCGGCACGATCCCCCTGGAAGGGATGAAATGGGCCAGGCCGGCAAGCGCGTCTGCCAGGGGCAAGGTGCCGGCCAAAGTGACGCCGGTCCTCGAGCCGGGATATGTGATTTATGTCGAGGCCATTGCAGGCAAGGACGATCAGTTCCGGCTGCACCAGATCCCGGAAGTATCGGGGGCATTAGTCGCCATGGATCCGCAGACCGGTCGCGTGCTGGCAATGGTGGGCGGGTTCTCTTACGAGCAGAGCCAGTTCAATCGCGCCAGCCAAGCGCTTCGCCAGCCTGGCTCTTCATTCAAGCCGCTGGTCTATGCCGCTGCTCTGGATAATGGCTACACCCCTTCCACGGTCGTTCTTGATGCACCGCTCGAGATCGACACCGGCACCGGCATCTGGGCGCCGGAAAATTATACCAAGAAATATTATGGTCCCTCGACCCTGCGTTTTGGTATTGAGCAATCGCGCAACGTGATGACCGTGCGTCTTGCGCAAGAGATCGGGATGCCCCTGATCGGCGAATACGCCAAGCGCTTCGGGGTCTACGACAGCCTGCCGCCTTATCTCTCGTTCTCACTTGGTGCCGGCGAAACTACCCTGCTGCGGATGGTGGGCGCCTATGCCATGTTCGACAACGGCGGCAGAAAGATTCAGCCGACGCTGATCGACCGCATTCAGGACCGCTACGGTCGCACCGTCTACAAGCATGACGCGCGCGAATGCCGCGGGTGCGACGCGGAGAAATGGGCCAGCCAGAGCGAACCGGTTCTGATCGACAAGCGCGAGCGCGTGCTCGACCCCATGACCGCCTACCAGATCACGTCGATGATGGAAGGCGTGGTGCAGCGCGGCACCGCTACGGTGGTCAAGGAGGTGGGAAAGCCGATCGCCGGCAAGACCGGCACCACCAACGATGAAAAGGATGCCTGGTTCATCGGATTCTCGCCTGATCTCGTGGTCGGCGTGTATTTGGGCTACGACAAGCCGCGTCATCTCGGCAAGGGCGCAACCGGCGGCGTCATTGCGGCCCCGATCGTTCGAGACTTTATGAAAGTCGCCCTCGCCGACAAGCCGGCCGTTCCGTTTCGTGTGCCAGCCGGGATCAAGCTCATTCGAATTGATCCCAAGACGGGAATGCGCGCGAGCCCGGGGGATCAACGCGTCATTCTGGAGGCCTTCAAACCCGGAACCGCGCCGCCCGACAATTATTCGGTGGTCGGTGTGACCGATGCCGACGGCCGGCCGCTCGGGGTTTCACCTGAAGCGGATCGCGCGGTGCGAACAGGAACGGGCGGGCTTTATTGAGCGGGGCCGCCGGGGCGCTCCTGGATGTCGAAGCGCCCGTAACTTGCCAAACGTCACGCCAGGCTCCGGCGATTGGCTCGCCCTGTCGGACTGCGCGCAGCCATTGCGTGGCAACTGAGTCGTAGCTAAATGCTCACCGGGAAACCGTCGGAGCATTCATGCGCGCGGAAGTCGAGAAGCTCATCAACGATATCAAGCAGTCGGTCTCGCTGCTGAGGAGGCATCTTTGACTTCGACAAGGCGCGGGTGCGTCTCGCCGAGCTGAACCGGCAGGCAGAAGATCCCAATCTCTGGAGCGATCAGCAGCGCGCACAACGCGTGATGCAGGAACGCACCGCGCTTGAGGATCAACTCACGTCGATCTGCCGCATCGAGCAGGAGCTCGAAGATCAAATCACCATGCTTGAGCTCGGCGAAGCCGAGGGGGATCCGAAGACCGTCAATGATGCCCAAGCGGCGCTTGAGAAGCTCAAGATCGAGGTGGGGCGACGGGAAATGGAGGCGCTGCTCTCGGGCGAGGCCGATGCCAATGACAGCTATGTGGAGGTGCATGCCGGCGCAGGCGGCACCGAGAGCCAGGATTGGGCAAATATGCTGCTTCGCATGTATACCCGCTGGGCGGAGCAACACGGTTACAAGATCGAGTACCTCGAAGAGACCGAAGGAGAGGAGGCGGGTATCAAGTCCGCAACGGTCCTGGTAAAGGGTCGCAACGCATACGGATGGCTAAAGACCGAGAACGGCGTACATCGCCTGGTCCGCATTTCGCCGTTCGATTCAAATGCGCGCCGGCACACCTCGTTTGCCAGTGTGAACATCTATCCCGTAATCGACGATCGCATTCAGGTTGACATCAAAGAATCCGATGTCCGTGTTGACACGCTGCGGGCAAGCGGCGCGGGCGGCCAGCACGTCAATAAGACCGAGTCGGCGATCAGGCTCACTCACATCCCGACCAATATCATGGTCTATTGTCAGAATGACAGATCGCAACACCGCAACCGGGCGCAAGCCTGGCAGATGTTGCGGGCGCGGCTCTATGACATGGAGCTCAAGAAGCGGGAGGAAAAGGCGGCTGCCGAGCAGGCCGCGAAGACGGATATCGGTTGGGGCCACCAGATCCGCTCATACGTTCTGCAGCCCTACCAGATGGTCAAGGATCTGCGCACCGGAGTCTCGACCTCGAACACCGGCGGCGTGCTCGATGGAGATCTCGATCAGTTCATGGAAGCAGCATTGGCTCAGAAGGCTTTCGGCGAGGAACCGGTCCAGGTAGAGGACGTCGAGTAGTACTTTGCCTTCTGCAACTTGCGTCACCGACGCATTATCCGAGGCCTCAAATGATGCCCGCAAGTTTCGTTTCGGCACGCAGGAATTTGTGCGGGTCCACGGCTTCGCCTTTCACTCGTGTTTCGTAATGCAGGTGTGGTCCGGTCGAGCGACCAGTCGAGCCCAGCCGGCCCACGATCTGCCCGGCTTTGATCCGCTGGCCGAGCTGCACGTCGAGCGCGGACAAGTGTGCATAGCGGGTCGATAGTCCGCTTCCGTGATCTATGTCCACCACGCGGCCATAGCCCCCGCTCCAGCCTGCTGCGATTACGGTCCCACCGGCGCTGGCGTGGACCGCATCTCCCGGCTTTCCGTGCAGGTCAAGCCCAGTATGCATCGCTGGCGAACCGGTGAATGGATCCTGGCGAATGCCGAAGCCCGACATCAGGTCGATTTCCCCGTCCAGCGGCTTGCGAACGGGTATGCTGTTGAGAGCGCGCGTGAGATTGCTGTATTCGATGCGGGCGATGCTGATGCGATAGAGCTGACGATCGAAGCTGTTGGCATCCTTCGGCTCGCGCGGCGCAACGAAGGGACCTCCCAACCCAGCGATGCGGTCTCCCTTTCCTGTCTTGCCTGCTTCCAGCCCCAATTCGGTGAGCACTCCACGGATCTGTTGTGCCCTGGAATAATAGCTCTCCTCGATGAAACCGAGCGTGGCGGCCTGCCTTTGCTCCATCCGCTCGAGTGATGCCTGGGCTTTGGCGATCGTGCCGGTCATGCCAGTGCCAGTCGCTGTCTCCATGTGAGGAGATCGATTGACCGCGTTTGCCAGCGGCGCTTCGACGTCGCGCGGCACAAGAAACGCTCCCTTTTTCCCGGTTGGCACCAGTTTCAAGCGAGAGGGGCCGGAGAATTCTGCCGCTCCAGAACGCGCGGGCTGCCTAATTGAAGACGTGACGTCGGCTAACCCGTTGAGCGCGTTTGCGCGCGACTCCAAAGTCGCCTGCCGGCGAAGAATCTCCTCGACTTTCTGCTCGTATTGCCCCCGGTCGAGTAGCTGGCGGCTGGTGATCCGATCCACCCGTGCGCGCAGCTCGGCAATGCGATCCTCGTAGCCGAATTGCATCTCCGTTTGCCGGGCAAGTAGGCGGGTAAGCACGTCCTCGCGAAAAGCGAAATAGCTCGCCGTCGTGATGGTCCAAACGCCCATGGCCGCCATGATCGCGAGCCACAGCCAGAACGTGAGCGGACGCAACCGAAGCGGTCGAGCACCGCGCGTGAGAGTATGCGGGGTAACAAGGCCATGTACCGCCGCGCGCTGCGCTTCTCTACCCAGGGTCGAGCCAGGCAGATAAATTTCCGATCGGCTGTATGATAATGACCGCGAAGACATTCACGCATCCCCGCCGGTCCCTTACGTCGGACGACCTTTCACTGGCGCTAATTGACGCAATTCGCGCCGATTATGGTTAATTATTCAGAAATGCCTTTCTAAAGCGCGCATTCTCTGCACGCTCCTCCGTGAGCAGTGTGCGCTCGGGGAGGGCCGCCGAAGGCCACTGAGGCGAGTCGGTCTTTGCGTGGACAGCGGTTCCTCCGGACGACAAGGTCCCCCGCGAGGACTGACATCGCCTGGTCACAACCCGCCTTCCTTTCGTCCCTTTCTTCCTGTCAAAGTATTGAAAGACAAGGGCGAAAGGCTGGCACGCCCGGTGATTCTCGGGAGCGCCGGCTGCGCTAATGGGGCTGGGTCGGCTGCGCGCGCCCATGGCGGCCGCTAGCGGCTGGTTATCGTCGGGGGACGCCAAGTCTGCGCATGGCGGGTAAGCAATATCAGATTTCGCTCGAGACCCTCCGAAAGCTGGAGGAAAGTCTCTACGCGGATCTATGCCAGGCGAGAGCGCCGCGTCCGGAATCGCCGGACAGCGACGCAAACACGCAGCCTACTGCGGCCGCGAAATGCAACCTGCCGAATTTCTTGCGCGGGCGAAAAATACGCTTGCCGCGATGCCCGCGGCTGCGCAAGCTCGGCTTTGTTGCCAGCGCTATCGCCGGGTTTGCGTTGCTCGTCATGGCTGCCCTCTGGTGGCGCCTTTCGAGTGGTCCGATTGAGCTCGATGTCGCTACTCCTTGGCTCAGGGCAGCGATCAAGGAGAATTTCGGAGCGGGGCATACGGTCGAGATTGGTGGCACGCAGCTCGAGCGTAATGCCCATGGGCGCCCGTCATTGCGCATTCGCGACATAGTCGTCCGCGATGCGGACGGTAATGTCGTCGCGAGCGCACCGAAAGCAGAAGTGGGTATATCGGCGAGCAGCCTGCTCGCCGGCCGCGTCCGTGCGGAACGCTTGAGCCTGGTCGGCGCGGAGATGGCGGTGCGCATTGAGCGGGACAGCAAACTCACCGTGTTCGCCGGGAGCATGAAGCGGCCATTCGTTACCGCAGCCGCTGTCTCCACGCCTTTCGTCATGGGTTCGACGTCCTCAAGGCCGTTCGCCCCGGTGGCAAGCGCCGATGCGCCCGCGACGGGGGCTGCGCGCTCCAGCATCCAGGATTTTGCTGCGCTGCTTGCTTGGATAGAGAGTCTCGACGCGGGGGGCTTGGATGGACGCGACCTCACCGAGATCGGCCTGAGGGGCGGCAATCTCAGCGTCGATGACGAACGCAACGGCAAGCACTGGACCTTCACGAACATCGATCTCAGCGTCACACGTCCCAAGGGTGGTGGCGTTGCCGTGAAACTCGGCTCCGAACAAGCGGACCGACCTTGGCAGCTGCGAGCGGCACTGACACCCGGGGCGCAGGGGCATCGGGTCCTCGATGTCGACACTCACAAAGTCTCCGTGAAGGACCTGATGTTTGCCATGCGTTGGGGAGAGGGGCTCTACGAAGTGGATCTGCCGCTCACGTCGCGCATTCGCGCGGACATCGGGCCGGACGGCGTGCCGGGCATGATTGATGGACACGTCGTCGTCGAGAAAGGCTTCATCATCGATGTCGATGACCCACGCGTGCGTATTCCCATTGACCGAGCCGAGATCGGTCTCGATTGGGACGCTGCGCGCCACGCGCTTGTCATGCCGCTCCAGATCATCTCGGGAGGCAATCGTATTGCTGTGCAGGCACGCATCGATGCGCCGCCCGAGGCAAATGGCGCGTGGGGAGTGAAGGTATCCGGCGGCTCGATCCTGCTCGCTTCAGCTGGATCCCCGGCATCGGCACCTCTCATCATCAATCGACTGCGGTTGCAATTGCGCGTCGATCCAGTCACCCGGCGCGTGGACATCGAGGAGGGCGAGCTCGGCAACGCGGAGATTGGGGTGGCTCTCTCCGGCGGGATAGACTGTGCGGGGGACGATCCAAGAGTTGCGGTCTCCGTTGCCGGTACACCGATGTCGGTCATGGCGATGAAGCGGTTGTGGCCCTTCTTCGCTGCCCCGAAGGTGCGCAGTTGGGTCGAAGATCATGTGCAGGCGGGCGTGGTGGAGCGGCTTGAGGTCGCGACCAACGCGCCAATGTCTACACTCAAGACGAGCGGGCCCCCCATTCCTGAGGAAGGTCTAGCGATCAGGATTGTAGGGCATGGGGCGGAACTGAAACCGATCGCAGGCCTTCCCGCCATTCGCGACGCTGACATTGATCTCCGCGTCACTGGTCGAACCGCGACGATCAATCTGGGACGCGGCCACGTGGAAACTGCGCAAGGGCGCAAGCTCTCGATCACCAACGGCGTATTCGAGGTGCCCGATACGTTTCCCAAGGGGCCACCGGCGAAAGCGCGCTTCCGCCTCGACGGATCGGTACCGGCGGCAGCCGAATTACTGGCCACGGACCGATTGCGGGACTATTCCGGCGCTCCGCTGGATCCTGCAGCCAGTCGGGGCACGTTGACTGCCCAGGTGACTCTTGGGTTGCCGCTCAAAGAGGATCTCGCGGAAGGCTCGTCGACATACACCATCAACATGGACGTCGCGAATTTCGCTGCTGAACGCATGGTCATGGGCCAAAAGGTTGAGGCGGCCGTGCTGAAAGTGAGTGCGAACAACCAGGGCCACTGGATCAGAGGCGACGTCAAGATCAACGGCCTTCCCGCTGCGCTCGATTTTCGTAAGTCGCGCGAGGCCGACCCCGAGATCCGAGTCCAAGCGACCCTCGACGAGAGCGCACGAAGCAAGTTGGGCTTTGATCTCGGCGGCGCACTCGCTGGGCCCGTCCCGGTCAAAATGACCGGTCGGGTCGCCAACCGCGACAGCGACAGCCGGTTCGCGGTTGACGCTGACCTCACTCAGGCCAAGGTGGACAATCTCTTGCCGGGCTGGTCCAAAGCTTCGGGGGAGGCCGCGCACGCGACTTTTGCTCTCGTCAGCAAATCGCAGGGCACGCGATTTGAGGACATCCTGATTGAAGCAACAAACACCACGGTCAAAGGCGCGGTCGAGGTCGATGCCTCTGGCGACGTGGTCTCCGCAAATTTTCCCGTGTTCAGTCTGTCGAACCGCGACAAGGCGGCCCTTAAAGCAGATCGAACTCCGGATGGAGCCCTGCGGGTCACCCTGCGCGGGGACCTTTATGACGGACGCGCCTTCGTCAAGTCGGCGCTCTCGGGTCCTGCCAACGGCAAGCCGCAGCCGGACAGAGATATTGATCTCGACGTCAAGCTGGGCACCGTCGTGGGGTTCCACGGCGAGACCTTGCGAGGCATGGATCTGCGCCTGTCGCGGCGCAGCGGCATCATCACCACGTTTGCATTGAACGCGAAGCTTGGACGTGACACCCCACTGCTTGGCGACCTGCGCGGACGCGGAACGAACGGCCGTCAAGTCGTGTTCATGGAGACTAATGACGCAGGTGCCTTCTTTCGTTTTACCGATATTTATCCAAAGGTCATAGGCGGCGAGATGTGGGTCGCGCTCGATCCGCAAAGCGCGGAGAAGGCGCCACAGGAAGGCACGCTCACGGTTCGTGATTTCATCGTGCGCGGAGAGGCAACCCTCGAGCGCGTAGCTGCAGCTCCCAATCCGCAGAGTCCCGGTACTCCATCGCCGGGTGTGGAGTTCTCTCGCTTTCGGGTCGATTTCACGCGCTCCCTGGGCCGTTTCACCATTCGAGATGGTCTGGTGAAAGGTCCAGCGGTGGGCGCCACCGTGGACGGTTACATCGATTATACCCATAACGACGTGCGCATGCGCGGCACCTTCGTCCCGCTGTATGGCCTCAACAACATGTTTGGTCAGATTCCCATTGTCGGGTTGTTCCTGGGCGGGAGCAACGAGGGCCTGATCGGAGTTACTTACGAAGTAGTCGGCCCGCCGAGCGCGCCCGTGTTGCGCGTCAACCCCATCTCTGCGGTGGCGCCGGGTCTATTACGGAAATTTTTTGAGTTTCCGGGGGGTGCTGCCGGCATGCCCCAGAGTTATGCCGACCCGGGCAGATGAGTGAATGCGATTCAAACTGGCTTCAGCAAGACATGTCGCTTCTTGCCAAGTGACAGCTTGATGACTCCTTGAGGCGTGAGATCTCGCAGCGTGAGCACCGTCTTCTCGTCGGCCACCGTGACATCATTGACCTTGAGTCCACCGCCCTTGATCTTACGACGGGCCTCGCCATTGGACGATACCAGCCCGGCTTCAACGTTCGCGGTGAGTACCCCAAGCCCCGCTTCGAGCCTCGCGCGCGAAATTTCGACCGTCGGGAGTGTTTCGGCGAGCGCTCCTTCTTCGAAGGTGCGCCG
>DATBYX010000402.1:0-13264 GCA_036513475.1 Xanthobacteraceae bacterium
ATGATGGCTACGGGGTAGCCATAGAACCAGTCGAGCTCCGGCATGTGCTTGAAGTTCATGCCGTAGATCGAAGCGATCAATGTCGGCGGCATGAGCGCGACCGCCGCGACCGAGAATATCTTTATCACATTGTTCTGCTCGATGGTCACGACCCCCAGCATGGCATCGAGCAGGAACTGAATCTTGTTCGAGAGATAAGCAGCATGGTCCGATAAGGAATGGACGTCGCGCTGCATGCCGCGCAGCTGGGCTCGCGGCTCTTTCGGCCAGCGCATCGTGTCCGCTTCATTGGCCAGATAAAGCAGAAGGCGGCCGATGGAGACCAAGCTTTCGCGAACCTTGGAAGCAAGGTCGCCTTTGCGGCCGATCGCCCGCAGAATCTGATTATAGCTGCGGTCGGCGCGTTCACCTTCCGGTTCGAATATGTCATGGGAGATTTGATCGACCTCCCCGCCGATGCGCTCCAGAATGTCGGCTGTGCGGTCGATGACGGCATCAAGCAGGTCCATCAGCACCGATTCCCCGCTGACCGCCGGCGAGCAGACACGACCAAGCTTGTGGCCGACGATCATGAATGGGCGCGGCTCTTCATAACGAACCGTTATCAGCCGGTGCCCGGACAATATGAAGGTGATCGGCGTAGTCTTTGGGTTGGGGGTATCAGCCTGACACATCAAAGTGGCGGTCATGTAGCGCGCCCCATTCTCTACATAGAGGCGACTGGTAACTTCGATCTCCTGCATTTCCTCGCGGGTCGGGACTGCGATGCCGACCTTGTGCTCGACTATCTTGTCTTCTTGGGTATTCGGATTGACCAGGTCGAACCAGACGGAGCTGTCGGGTACCTCTTCCTTCGACACGATGGGAACGCGCTCGAGCGAGGTGTCGCGCGGAACGTATACCCAAAGCATCACCCCTCCGCGAGCAGTGTGTCCGACTGCACAATCCGGCTGCTCGAATCCGGCAACAGCCCGGTGCGCCCCCAGGCTTCTTATAGCCGCCTTGGCTGACAATCTATATGAATTTCAGCGATGCCGTGCGTTGCTGGTCACGCCTGAGGGAAGCGGGGCTCGAGCTCGGGGAGCCGCGCTTGCTGTACTGGTCCGGAAAGGCGACCGCCGCCGGCCATGCCTCGACATGGCTCCTTCACTATCGTGAAGAGGTTCAGACAGATTTGGACCGCCGTGAAAGCGGATCAGATGCAGACTACGACCGATCAGGCCGCCATCTCGGAAAGCTTCTCACGATCCGGCGTCGTGTCGGCCGGCGCGTAAGCGGGGTTCTTGACCTCGCGTGTGAACTGCAGCGCGGCGGCAACTGCAGAGATTCCGATCGATCCATAACGGCTGTCGAGGCTCGAGGTATTATCGTGAGTATCCCGCTTGGAGGGGCTGGTATTCTTGTTGGTCATTTTGGCTCCGTTGCTGTTTTTCTTGGAACGCTTCGCTCGGTCAGCGTGTGGGGATGACGCGCGAGTGCGGCCAAAATGCGCAGCAAATCGTCTGAGATCGTGGTATTTTGACCTAAGTTCCACGACCGCCGAGGGAATCCCCCGCATGGTGAACAGGACGTAAAGTTCCGTATCCCTCCAGGGATCTCTCCGAATCCGGCTTCGCGCGGTCCCTTGCGCACAGAAACCGAGGTTTCCACAAGACGCCTTCGTAAACTGCGACATTCCTGCAACAGGTTGCCGGTACAATTGAATGAGGACTGGTGTTCCGCTGGAAGTAAGCGACGCTTTTAGCTAATGGAATGAGGAGAGTCGAAAAGCTCGTTCGGTAGCGCCACCGGCAAAGCGTAAATAAGGGGGAAGTAAATGGCGAGAAGGGGGATTGTTTTTATTCTGGCCGGCCTGCTGCTGGGCGGATGCATGCAGGCCACGATAGATCCTGCAAGCGACGCGAACCTTTCGCCGCGCGATCGCCGGCTTCTGGCCAACGCACCGTATCAGCGCATTGCCCTTCCTGCGGCGTATCAACGCTCAATGGTCGAGTATCATCGCAAGGAAGCACCGGGCTCGATCGTGATCGATACCGACTCGCGATACCTCTACTACGTTCTCGCAGACAACAAGGCGATCCGCTACGGTGTGGCTGTAGGCGAGGAAGCATTGTCCTGGTACGGCATTGCCAGAGTTGGCCGCAAAGAAGAGTGGCCGACATGGACGCCGACGGCGGACATCAAGCGTCGTCTCGGCAATATCCCGGACTTCGTCGAGGGCGGGCCGCACAATCCGATGGGGGCACGTGGGCTCTATCTCTACCAGGGCAATAAGGACACCCTGTTCCGTATTCACGGCACCAATCAGCCCGAGCATATCGGGCAGGCCGTCTCGTCCGGCTGCATTCGGATGACCAATGAGGACGTGATTGACCTCTATAATCGGGTGAAAATGGGCTCAATCGTCGTCGTGCTTGCACCCAAGCAGGGAGACTCGCCGTTCAACCCGAGGGTCGCGACGGCTGTGACGCAAAATCCGAACAACTTCTGATTCGTCTTGAGGGGGCGGGAACGGCGCCGGGTGGGGGTCCGGCGCCGTTTCAGTTTCACCAGCGCCCCCGCACCGCTTAGACCAGGCGTTGCGCGCTGACCCAGTCCAAACCTCGATCCAGGGCACGCTGGAGGCGATCAAACAACTCATCGATCTGCGCTGGTGTAATGATCAGCGGCGGGCAGATCGAGATGACATCCCCGGCAAGAGATCGCACGATCAGCCCTTCCTCCTCGGCGAACCGGACCACTTGAGGCCCAACCCCCGCCTTCGGGTCGAAAGAGGTTTTGCTGCGCCGGTCGGCAACGAGCTCGATGCCGCCGACCAGGCCGAGCCCGCGTGCCTCCCCCACCAGCGGATGGTCGGCCAATGCACGCAGCCGCGCCTGGAAGTGCGGCGACTTGCGTGCGACCTCGTCGGCAATGCGCTCGCGCGCATATATGTCGAGCGCTTTGATCGCCACCGCCGCTGCGACGGGATGTCCCGAATAAGTGAAGCCATGACCGAACATGCCGATCTTGCGGCTTTCATCGAGCATGGCTTCATACATCGCCGGCGGAACGGTCACGCCGGCGAGCGGCAGATAGGCCGACGTGAGGGCTTTCGCGACCGTAATGGAATCCGGCTCAAATCCAAGCGCATTGCAGCCAAACATGGCGCCTAGTCGGCCGAACCCGCAGATCACCTCGTCGGAAATCATGTAGACGTCGTACTTGCGGCACACCCGCATTATTTCGGAGAAATAAGTCTTCGGCGGAACGATCACCCCGCCGGCACCCATGACCGGCTCCGCGATGAAAGCTGCGACCGTCTCCGGGCCTTCGCGGGTGATCAGCTCTTCGAGGTCGCTTGCCAATCTGCGCGCAAACTCGTGCTCGCTCTCGCCGTCGTGCGCGAACCGGTAATGGTGCGGGCATCCCGTATGCAGAATGCCAGCGATCGGCAGGTCGAAATCGCGGTGGTTGTTCGCAAGGCCCGTGAGCGAAGCGGCGGCAATCGTCACCCCATGATACGCCTTCAGGCGGCTGATGATCTTCTTTTTCTGCGGCCGTCCGAGGGCATTATTCATGTACCAGACGAGCTTGATCTGGGTATCGTTCGCCTCCGAGCCGGAGGAGCAGAAAAAGATCCTGGAGGTATGGACTGGGACCAATTCCTTCAGTCGTTCAGCGAGCTCGATTGCGGGATCATGGCTTTTGCCGGTGAAGAGATGGGCGAACGGCAGCTTGCGCATCTGTGCAGCCGCGGCCTCGACCAGCTCTTCATTGCCGTAACCGAGCGCGGTGCACCAAAGCCCCGCCATGCCCTCGATGTACTCTTTGCCCTCGGTGTCATAGACGAATACGCCCTTTCCCCGCTCGAGGATGAGCGGACCGCTCTCGCGAAAGGCGGCGAGCTGGGTGTAGGGGTGAACAAGAGTCTCGATGTCGCGAACGGCGAGGTTGCTGAGCCGGGACATGGGTGTGCAGTGCTCCTGGTCAGATCAGAGCAGTCTTCGATGAGCTTGAAATCGCTCGATGCAACAGTCCTGCTGAACATCAAGACCGGTGCGTGGGACGAGGCCGCGGCAGCGGCACAGGACTTTCCACGGCGACGTTATCTGTGTCGGGCTCACGCACATCCCACCGGCACAGATGCTGGGCATTCCTGCGCTCCGCCAGATCCACGTGGATGTGATCCTCATGGTAACCGTCGGAACCCGGACCTAGCACGGTTGCGAAGCGCGCGCACGCACTTCGCCGCAAGCTCTCGCGAAAATCGCTGGATACTTCCGGATCTGTGAGCTTGACTACCCTGCCGTTCATGAGCTTCAGCGAGCGGATATCGAGCGCGTTCGCCTTGCCGTGCTCCGACAGCGTGGCGCCCGCGACACGGTTGCGACCGCGACAGTCATAGGAGGCGTAATTGTCGAGGCTCTTGAGAGAGCTGTCGAGAGCACGCACGCGCGGGGCCACGTCCTCGCGTACCCATTGCGCAATCGCCTCGGCAAGACTGCAACGGAGCGTTGCGGCCGGCATGACGGCAACATGTACCTTGTTTGGCAGCAGGATTGTTTCCAGCTCTACTACGTCGTCCGCCGCACATTCGCCCGGCCCGCCAATGGGCGGTAGCGCTGAAGCGACCGCAACCCGTTTTAATCGTATCTGGCAGTCGGATTGTGTAGCTGCATTTTCCGGATCCGCGGCTTGAGGACTGTGCGACGTTGTCGCCTCGGCTGGTCGTGGCCTCGGCATTGGCAGGTTCTCCGCAACAGCATAGCCGCAGATCACGGTCGCAAGTATAAGCGTCGCGAAGAGCTGCACCCACCGGCATATCTGCGAGAATTGCGACCTTCTGGCGACCAAAGGATGCGAGCAGGGCATCGCTCGTGCGCCCATGCTACGCTCTCCCGCAATGGCTGAATTCGAGGCCGTAGTGTGCGGGCTCGGCGTCATGGGGAGCGCCGCACTCTATCATTTGGCGCGCCGCGGCCAACGTGTCCTCGGGATCGAGCGATATGAGCCCGGCCATGATCGCGGTTCATCGCACGGCGCAACCCGCATCATCCGGCTGGGCTATTTCGAGCATCCCTCTTACGTCCCTCTTCTGCGCCGGGCCTATGCGCTCTGGCGGGAGCTGGAGCAAGAGAGCGGGCGCAGGCTTCTCCACCGCACGGGGATCGTTGAGATCGGCCCGCCTGAGGGCAATCTCGTCAAGGGAACCCTCGCCAGCGCTCATGCGCACGCTCTCGAGCACGAGATACTCACAGCCCCCGAGCTGATGCGGCGATTTGCGGGACTTGATCTGCCGGCAAGTTACGTCGGCGTGTTTCAACCGGACGGCGGCTGGCTTGCCACCGAAAGGTCGCTTCACGCCTTGGTGTCCCTTGCGCAAAGCGCAGGCGCAGAGATTCGCAGCAGGGAGCGCGTGCGCGCCGTGAAGCCGTGCGCGGGCGGCGTGCGCATCGATACCGTTGGGGGTACGATCGAGGCTCTGGTGGCGATCGTGTGCGCGGGTCCTTGGACGGCATCGCTCATTCCCTCGTTTTCGGCTTCTCTCCGGGTGACCCGCGAGGTCATGGCTTGGTTCGAAATCCAGGAACCGATGCTCTTTGCGGTCAACCAGTGGCCCGTCTTCATGCTGGAGAGCCGACACGGCTTGCATTATGGAATCCCGCCAGAGCATGGGAACGCCGCCGCGGGTTTCAAGATCGCCAAGCACCATCATCGCACCGAGGTGGTTGACCCTGACGATTGCGATCGAGCCGTTTCTCCCGACGACGAGGCTCTGATCCGCGTCGCTCTCGCCAACCATGTTCCAGGAGCGAACGGCCGCCTTCTCGCTGCCCAGACCTGCCTTTACACGGTCACTCCCGACGGCGATTTCCTCATCGATCGGGTGCCCGGATCACCCCAGATCATTGTCGCGTCCCCCTGCTCCGGGCACGGCTTCAAGTTCGCTCCCGTGATCGGCGAGATCCTCGCCGATCTCGCCATGGAAGGCGAAGCACGCCATGACATCAGCCGGTTTCGACTCCGCCGTTTTCAATGATAGCTCCCTCGAATAATGTGGGCGCAATCGCGCGCAAGGCGCTTACAGGAGGAATTCCATGCTCGGACTGATGCAGGAGTGGCCGCTGCTCTGCCACCGCATCATCGACCACGCTGCTCTCAACCATGCGGACCGGCCGATCATTACCCGCTCGGTGGAGGGCGACATTCACACCACCGACTACGCGGAGATCCGCACGCGGGCACTGCGCGTGGCGCAACGTCTGGAGCGCGACGGCATCAGGCTTGGCGACCGCGTGGCAACACTTGCCTGGAATACCTGGCGCCATTTCGAGGCATGGTATGGGATTATGGGAATCGGCGCGATCTATCACACCGTCAATCCACGCCTCTTCCCGGAGCAGATCGCCTGGATCGTCAATCATGCCGAAGATCGGATGATGCTCCTCGATCTGACGTTCATCCCCTTAGTCGAAAAGCTCGCCGCGCAGATGCCCACGATCGAACGCTACGTCGTGTTGACGGACGCAAAGCATATGCCCGCGACCGCGCTGAAGGATGCGGTTCCCTATGAGGAATGGATCGGGCAGGCCGACGGCGATTTCACCTGGAAAACGTTCGACGAGAACACCGCTGCCGGCATGTGCTATACCTCCGGCACGACGGGTAACCCAAAGGGCGTCCTCTACTCGCATCGGTCCAATGTCCTGCATGGGCTCATGGCCAACAATGCAGACGTGAAGGGCTTGACGTCGCGAGACGTCGCACTCCCGATCGTGCCGATGTTCCACGCCAATACCTGGTCGATCAATTTCTCCGCCCCGATCTCCGGAGCATCGTTGGTCCTGCCCGGACCCAAGCTCGACGGCGCATCGATCTACGAGCTGCTCGACCGCTACAAGGTGACATGCAGCGCCGGCGTTCCGACGGTCTGGCTCATGCTGTTGCAGCATCTCGCAGCCACCGGCAACAAGCTTCCCTATCTCAAAAAGATCGTGATCGGGGGGTCTGCGTGTCCGCGTGCCATGACCAAGACCTTCCAGGACGTGTATGGGGTGGAAGTCATTCATGCCTGGGGCATGACCGAAATGAGCCCGCTCGGGACCGTGTGCACGATGAAGCCGGCCTATGCCGGGCTCACGGGCGAAGAGCGGCTGGACATCGAGCAGATGCAGGGACACACGCCTTTCCTCGTCGAGATGAAGATTACGGACGATACCGGAAAGCGCCTGCCGTGGGACGGCAAAACTTTCGGTCGACTGAAGGTACGCGGGCCGGCGGTCGCTCGCGGGTATTACGGGGAAGAGGACAGTATCCTCGATGAGGAGGGGTTCTTCGACACCGGCGACGTGGCAACGATCGATCGCCACGGCTACATGCGCATCACCGACCGCTCCAAGGACGTCATCAAATCGGGCGGGGAGTGGATTTCGTCCATCGACATCGAGAATCTCGCGATCGGCCATCCCAAAGTGGCGGAGGCAGCCGTGATCGGCGTTCGGCATCCCAAATGGGATGAGCGGCCGTTGCTGGTGCTCGTGCCCAAGCCGGGCGTCTTGGCAACACGGGAAGAAATCTTCGCCTTCATGCAGGGAAAGATTGCGAGCTGGTGGATGCCGGACGAGATCGTATTCGTGGACGAGATTCCGCATACGGCGACAGGCAAGATTCAGAAGACGGTGCTGCGGGAGCGTTTCAAGAATTTCGTTCTGCCGGCGGCGGCGACGGCGCCCTGACACCCAACTCTCGCCACAGGGCACGCTAAATTCCGCGGACGGTTGGGCCTTCAGGATCGAAAAATGACCACCCTCGATGCGACCGTTTCGACGGCGCAAACCAGCATGTCCGCCCGTTCGCCGATGGCCCGCTTTCTCGGTCGTGGCGCAGCGTTTTGGCGACTTCTCGCCCGCGGCGCCGTGATGCTGATGTTCACTCTGGGCATCTATCGTTTCTGGCTCACCACCGACATCCGTCGTTATCTGTGGTCGAACACCGAGATCGCCGACGAGAGCTTCGAGTACACCGGCACGGCGCGCGAGCTGCTCCTCGGGTTCTTAATCGCCATTGCCGTCCTTGTGCCGCTTTACTCCGCGTTCTTCCTGCTCACTCTTGCACTTGGCCAGATCTGGAGCGCGCTAAGCATCATCGCCCTGACATTTCTGGGCCAGTATGCCGTTTTTCGCGCGCGCCGTTATCGTCTGACCCGGACAATCTATCGCGGCGTGCGCTTCTACCAAACCGGCTCAGCTTGGCACTATTCCGTTTGTGCCGTGTTCTGGTGGACTTTGATCGTGCTGAGCTTGGGAATTGCTTATCCGTTTGCCCAATCGCAGCTCGAGCGTTTCAAGATGCGCAACACCTTTTTCGGGAGCCTGCCTGGCCGATTCGAAGGCTCCGGGTGGCGCCTCTTCCTGCGCGGTCTCATCCTTTGGGTCCTTGCTGTGGTGCCTTTCGCAATCGGCGCTGTTGCGACCATTCTCGCCATCGATTGGGATGCACTCACGTCTGCTGTAGCCGGAGATGACAAGGCGAGCTGGCTGGAAAACAGCGGACTTGCCGGCGCAGTCGTGTTTGCCACATTGACAGCGATATGGCTGCTGCTGTCCTTCGCCATTTTCTACCCGGCCTTTCAGACGATGGTCTTGCGTTGGTGGGTGTCGGGGCTGCGCTTTGGAGATGTGGCGGTGAGCTCGCGGCTGCGCATGGCCCAGGTGTTTGCGGTTTATGCCCGATTCCTGGGCTATGCTCTCTTGTTCACACTCGTTGTATCAGTCGCGCTGTTGCTCGGTGCTCTGGTACTTCCAAACATCCCCGGGGAGCTGGATCCGATCTACAAGGAGATCGGCTCGACCGTGTTGGTTCTTGGCGCCTATGTCGCCACCGCGCTCGGCTACTCCACGATCTATCAAGCGACGGTGAAGCTCGGCTTATGGCGATGCGTGATCGAAACGCTTGAAATCTCCAATTCCGCCGCGTTGGAAAACGTAGCGGCCGCCGGCGAGCCGGCATCCCCCGTGGGTGAAGGCCTCGCCGACGCCCTCAATGTGGGCGGGATATGAACGCACCCGAGGTCGGCATCTCCACCATTGCCGGGCGTGGAATTTTCTTTGATGGGTTGACGGCTGCCCATCACGACGTTGCCGTCGAGCTCGCGCCTGATGCCTTGCGGCTGCGCGCTGCTGACGGGACCGTGCTTGCGGAATGGGGATATGGTGAGATCGAGAGCCTTTCTTCGCCGGAGAACGTGCTACGCATCGGCAAAGCCGGGAACCCCGTGCTCGCGCGGCTTGAGGTGAAGGATCCGCAGCTCGTCGCAGCCATAGATGAGAGATCCGCACCCGTTGACCGCACCGGGCGCATCGAGCGCCGGCTGCGAGACAAGGTTATCTTGTGGAGTATCGCCGCCAGCGTGTCGCTCGTCCTGCTCGCGATCGTGGGCGTGCCGTTGCTCGCGACCGCGCTCACGCCTCTCGTTCCTTATGCCTTCGAACGCAAGCTCGGAGCTGCCGTGGCAACGCAAGCCCGCGCGAGCCTGGACAACCATCGCACTGGCGCTGCATTCGAATGCGGCAATGCGCAGAACGAGCAGGCCGGCCGCGCGGCATTCGACAAACTGCTGGAGCAGATCGAGGCAGCCGCAGCCTTGCCGTGGCCCCTCAAGGTCATGATCGTGCGCCGGCAGGAAGCAAACGCGATCACGCTTCCCGGAGGGCACATCTACGTGTTCGAGGGCCTGATCGACAGCGCCCGGACGCCGGACGAGCTCGCAGGCGTGATCGCTCATGAAGTCGGTCATGTTGCGCATCATGATGGAACGAGAACGGTGATTGAGGGTGCCGGCCTTTCGTTGTTGTTCGGAGTGCTGCTTGGCGACTTCGTAGGAGGCGGCGCCGTCATATTGGCGGCCAAGACCATCTTGCAGACGAGCTATTCTCGCGAGGTCGAGAGCGCCGCCGACAAATACGGAGTAATGTTGATCGCCGGAATAGGAGGGGACCCGCGCGCGCTGGGCACGATCCTGATGCGCGTAGCGGGAACTACCCACCCCGGGCCAACTATTCTGGCGGATCATCCCGACACGCGAGCTCGCGTTGCGGCGATCGAGGCCATGGCAACGTCGGGGCCTAGGAGAGCCCTGCTCGACCAGACGCAATGGGCGGCGCTCAAGACCGTGTGCTCGCGCGCATGAGAGCCGTGATGTCCCGCCGCTTCATCGAGACCGAGGCGACCTCGAAGCTCGCCGTCTGGGCTCTTCGCATCGCGGGATTCGCAGTCGCCGCTACGGTGCTCGCAATCGTGATCGTGCGTCTCGGCCAATGGGAAACAAAACCGGCAGTGGTCGCTTTTGCCGGGGCACTCGCAATCGCCGTCATTGCCCTTCTGGTCGCGCTCGCGGCCTTTGCCGTGATCTGGATGGAGGGACTGGGCGGGATGCGCGCCGCGCTGTGGGCGATGGCGATCTCGCTCTTCCTGCTCGCCTATCCCGCCTATCTCGGTCTCAAAGCCTACCGCCTGCCGTGGATCTATGATGTCACGACCGATCCAATCGACGCACCGCGCTATGAATGGCTAGCGCGCATCCGCCCCGCGGATGCCAATCCGGCGGCCTACGCGGGTCTTTATGCCGCCGAGCAGCAGCGCCGAGCCTATCCGGATATCGGACCGCTGAGCACGAGCGCCACTCCGGAAGCTGCTTACCGGGCTGCGCTCACTGTCATGAACAAGCACAAGGACTCTTTCCTCGCCCCGTATTGGCGCGTGGTCGATGCGCGCGAGCCGGCGGGCCGTCGGGACGGACGCATCGAGGCGGTCGCGCGCTCAACCCTCATGGGGTTTCGCGACGACGTGGTGGTGCGGGTGCGCGAGGATCCCGACGGCGCGCGCATCGACGCACGTTCCTCCTCCCGTTACGGCTCGTTCGATTTCGGCACCAATGCGTCGCGCATCCGCCGGCTGCTCAATGATATCGAGGACATGATCCGCACGCAGAGGAACGAGCGCCCTGCCGCACGGCCCACGCCAGCAAAAAAACCGGCCAGCAAGAAGGATCAGTCCAAGCGGGAGCGAGACAGACGGTAAGGCCGATCGAGGGCCGTTTGGCCATCAGTCACGACCAGGCCGCGGGCGACCAGATCTTCAAGATGAGCAAGGACGGACAGTCCGGCCGCCTTGGTCAGCCGCGGATCCAGGCCGATATAAATCGCGCCCACAATGGCCGGAATATCCGTTTCCCCTTTGCCCAGCCGGCGCAAGATGGCCGCTTCGCGGGCCTGACGGTGGTGGATATAGGAACGCACGAAGCGCTGCGCCGCCCTTACCGCTCCACCATGGCCAGGCAGATAGATCGATTCCGGACGCGCCGCGAGTTTTCGCAGCGAGGCCATGTAGTCCTTCATTGATCCGTCCGGTGGCGCTACGACAGGGGTGGACCACGCCATCACATGGTCTCCTGAGAACAGCAGGTTCGGCTCTTTGAGGGCGAACGCCATGTGATTTGCGGTGTGCCCCGGGGTGGCCACTGCTTCGATGGTCCACCCTGAGCCGCTGACGATCTCGCCGTCCGCGAGGGCGCGATCCGGCTGAAACTCGGTATCATTGCTGGCATCGAGCCGCGGCGCCTCGTCGCCGCTGATTGCACGTGCTGGCCGGTGCGGTCCTTCTGCCAACACCAGGGCACCGGTTGCCGCCTTTACGGCCGGCACCGCCGGGGAATGGTCCCGATGCGTATGGGTGACGAAGATGTGGGTGACGGTCTCACCCCGAACGGCGCCAAGCAGCGCGCCAATGTGCGCCTCATCCAGCGGACCGGGATCGATGATCGCAACATGGCCGCGGCCGACGATGTAAGAGACCGTCCCCCGGAACGTGAACGGGCTCGGATTGTTGGCGAGGATCCGCCGCACCCCGGGCATGACCTCCTCGACTTTGCCGGGCGCGAGATCGAACGCCTTGTCGAACGGGATGTCGTCGCTCATCTGATTCGTGTCCCGGGCGCAGAGCAGCATGAGCAGCGATAGCACGGCGTCGCGACAGGGACAGCCTTCAGGAACCTGCGGGACGCGATATGCTGATCGTATGGCCCTGGGTCCCGGCTCTCGTTCGTTCGGGCGAAGACGCCCTCACTCAACTCGGCCGGGACACGAGCCAAGGGGTCTCCGCCCTGACCCGAGCCATATGCGACGGTTGTGGGCCGGCCGGTCAGCCGAGCTTGCGCCCGATAATGTCCTCGCAACGCAGGTCGCCGGTCTGCTCGTCACCGAGATAGAGCCCACCGGACATGGCAACGCGCATCCGGTTCGACGGCATGCCCGCGGTACCCCATCTGTCCGGCATGGGCATGACCTTCTCCCAGTAGGCGGGATTCTGCGGCACGTGGGTCGCATCATCAATCTGGTCGAGCTCGGTGGTGTATTCGGCCACGAAGCCGTTGGGCTCGATGAAATAGGAAAACACGTTGTTGCCGGGACCGTGCCGGCCGATGCCCCACGCGATCTCAAAGCCGTTGTTTTTGACACGACCAGTGCCGCGCATCAGCCCATCGATGTTTGGCAGCTCGTAGGCGACGTGATTGAGCGAAGGGCCGTTGTTGCGGAAGATCGCCAAGCTGTGGTGATCCGCACTGCAGCGCAGAAATTCCATGAGGTTCGTGCTGTCGGAGAGCTTGAAGCCGAGCACATCTGCGAAGAATGGCACCTGATCATCGACGCGCGCACTGTTGAGCACGACATGGCTGATCTTGGTCGGACGCGAGCGGTCGAGCACCGCGTCCGGATGCTGCACCAGGTCGGAGGAGATGCTCATCGGCAGACCGTCCGGTGTTTTGAACCGGAAGCCGTACCCGCCACCCGCACTCGCTGGGAGCGGCGCCGGATCGGCGGTGACGTCAACGCCGTATCCTTTGGCTTTGGCGCAAAGCGCATCAACCGCGGCGCGATCAGGGGCAGCAAAATGCACGCCGAGAAGCGCCGGCTTGGGGCACTCGCGGATCGTCAGCACATGATGCTCGCCGCCGGTTGCGCGTAAGTGCATCGTATCGGCTTCCGATGCGACCTCTTCCAGCGCCCAGACGTTGCTGTAGAACTCCGCCGATTGGTGAAGATTGCGAACACCGAGCTCGATGCTGCGAACTCCGGTTACCCTGCCGTTTGCCATGCGTGACCTCTAGCTCTGTTTGAGACCGTTCTGCCGTATGCTCATTCTAAATGTCGCACAGCGGCGATGAAAGAACCAGTAGGATGGAGATCAAAGCTGCGCGATTTTCGGCATCACTTCGCTCGCAAAG
>DATBYX010000403.1:0-3951 GCA_036513475.1 Xanthobacteraceae bacterium
ACATCCTCATCGACCGCAGCGCCCACGCAGGCAGAGAGCAAGCAAGGCACCGATGGGGCTTGGGAGGTCCGCGACGAAAAATCCCCCCTCGATGACACCCCCGTTGTCTCGGCGCAGCTTCCCTCGAGCGATGGCAAGGCCTATCTGCTGATGCGCTGCAAAGATCACAAGACCGAAGTCGCGGTCAACAAATGGGGCTTCATCAAATGTGGAGCCGACGTACGCGTCGTTTACCGCGTCGATCAAGCCCAAGCCGTAGAGACGCCATGGAATTCGCATTCAAGCTGCGTCCTGGCCATTGCCCCATCGCCGATCCCATTCATTCGGACGCTCTCGGACGGAGGCAAGGTTTACTTCCGGATGTGGGATCACCACGACGTCGCGCATGACGCATTATTCAATGTTGGCAAGATTTCCGAGATCCGTTCCCGTCTGGCGCAGGCCTGCAATTGGGACGGCGGAGCTAAAGCAACGGGGAACTCGGTGCCGAACGCGGCCACGCCCGCAGTCTCGCCCACGCCACCCAAGGCGCCGCCGAAATAACCCTTCCACACTCTGTCACCGCCTTTCCTGGACTCCAGCATATCGACGCCTCAATCAACCTCGTCCTGAAGGAGCGAGCACGTCAACCTGAGGCGCGCGTGCCCCACTTGGGGCGCGCGCCTCGAAGGATTGCGCGCGTCTCGAAGGACGGACACAAAGCGAGACCGAGCCGGCGGCCATCCCTCGAGACGGCGCTTCGCGCCCCCTCCAGGATGAGGTCTCTGGGTTTACGCTCAGCCCGCCCGATCCCATTGGTTTCGAGGATCCATCTACTAAGGTCGTAGCGAGTTACTGGCACTTCCCCCCGGATCGCTTTTATGCTAATCAGAAAAGCATGAAAAAGTCAGTATCTGCAAAACAGAAAAGGCGTGGAAGGCCGGCCACTGGCATTACGCCGATGATTGGGTTGCGGCTGCCTGCAAAGGTCACCACGCAGGTCGATCGATGGGCAGAGATAAACGGTGTGACACGTTCACAAGCCATCAGGAGCCTGATCGAGCAGGCGCTTTCGGGATCATCGTCAGGGCAGCGAAGCCCCAAGGCGAGATCGAAGGCTCAGGAGTTGGCCAGCGCGCAATTGGACAAGCTTATCGACGTATCTGCCCCTGATGAGGAGCAGCAACTACGAAAACGGCGGCTCCTTAAAGGACCGAAGGAGTTCCGGGAAATGCGTGACAAAATCCGCTCGAGCAAGTGAGCGGCAGAGGGGCACTCGTGTCTACCCCCGGAGTGGGTCGGCCCGAGACTCGCGCTTGTTTTTCTGGGGACCGACGATCCAGTGCAAGCGCGCCAGTGCGGCGAGAATATTCTGTTTGAGCCGGCACAATCGCCATAAGTGACATTTCGAGCTTCTTCAGACTGAAATACCAGCGTTGAGTGCAGTGGAAGGAACGCAGAGGCTACCCGATGTCAATCGATGACAAAGTTCGCCCGCGCCGCGCAGACGCTGTCAAGGGCAGCATCGCCGCGGCATCGGATGAAGGCGACATCGCTGAGATCAAGAGCGCAGTCCTGGCCAAGTTGACGCTTGCGGCCGGCAAGGATCCGTCGGCGGCAACCGACCGAGACTGGTTCGTTGCCGCGGCACTGACGGTGCGCGACCGCGTCGTCCATCGCTGGCTCACCACGGAACGCGCGAGCCGCGGAAAGGGCAGCAAACGTGTCTACTATCTGTCGCTCGAGTTCTTGATGGGCCGGCTATTTGACGAGGTGCTGATAAATTTAGGGCTCGGGGAGATCGTCAGTGCGGCGCTTGGCGATCTCGGCGTCGATCTCGCGCGGCTACGGGCGTCGGAACCGGATGCCGCGCTTGGCAATGGCGGCCTCGGGCGCCTCGCCGCGTGTTTTTTGGAGAGCATGGCAACGCTCCGGATCCCGGCCTGTGGCTACGGGATCCGGTACGATCACGGCCTGTTCCGCCAGGTTATTCGCGATGGATGGCAGCAGGAGTATCCGGAGGAATGGCTGTCATTCGGTAATCCCTGGGAGTTCGCACGACCGGAATTAATCTACGACGTCCATTTCGGCGGCCGTGTCGAGCAAACGGTCGGACCTCAGGGTATTGCCCGCTCGGTCTGGCACCCCGACGAGACAATCGAAGCAGTGGCCTATGATACGCCGATCGTGGGGTGGCGAGCCCGACACGTGAATGTCGTGCGGTTGTGGTCGGCTCGCGCTCCCGACCCGATGCGGCTGGACGCGTTCAATCAGGGCGAGCATGTGGCTGCGCTATCGGAGCAAGCACGAGCGGAAGCGATTTCGAAGATTCTGTACCCGAGCGACGAAACTCCGGCCGGGCAGGAGTTGCGGCTGCGACAGGAATATTTTTTCGTCTCCGCGTCGCTGCAGGATCTCGTGCACCGGCACCTGTGCGCCGATGGGGACATCCATTTCCTCCCCGACTCCGCTGCGGTTCAGCTAAATGACACACATCCGAGCATCGCCGTCCCCGAGCTGATGCGCATCCTCATCGATCTGCACGGACTCCCGTGGGACGAGGCCTGGCGGATCTGCGTCGAGACCTTGTCCTACACCAACCACACGCTCTTGCCGGAAGCACTCGAGAGCTGGTCGCTGCCTCTCCTCGGGCGCATGTTGCCGAGGCATTTGCAGATTATTTATCGCATCAACGAGCAGCACCTGCGGTTTGCACGAGAAAAAAATCCTGACGCCGGTGACATGTTGGCTGCCGCCGTATCGCTGATCGATGAGCGCGACAGCCAACGCGTGCGGATGGGGCATCTCGCGTTCGTGGGCTCACACCGTGTCAATGGCGTGTCCGCGCTGCACACCGAGTTGATGCGACAGACCACTTTTCGTCAGCTCCACGAGCTTTACCCAGACCGCATCGTCAACAAAACTAACGGCATAACTTTCCGCCGCTGGCTCATGCAGGCCAATCCGGGGTTGACCAGGCTCTTGCGCGAGGTTTGCGGGGATGCGGTGCTGGACGATCAGAGTAAGCTCGTCCGGCTCGCCGAGCACGCGCATGACGCGTCACTGCAAGAACGCTTCCGGACGGTCAAGCGTGCCAACAAGGTGGTGCTCGGGCATCTCATTCACCAAACTATGGGATTGCGCGTCGATCCGGATGCGCTGTTCGACGTGCAGATCAAGCGCATACATGAATACAAACGCCAATTGCTCAACCTCCTGGAAACGATCGCGCTTTATTTGGAGATGCGCACAGAACCCGACCGAGGTTGGGTACCGCGCGTGAAGATTTTCGCCGGCAAGGCGGCAGCGAGCTACACGCAGGCAAAACTGATCATCAAGCTCGCGAACGACGTCGCGGCGGTCGTGAACAACGACCCGGCGTTGCGCGAGATGCTCAAGGTGGTCTTCATTCCCAATTACAACGTGAGCCTGGCCGAGTCGATCATTCCAGCGGGCGATCTGTCCGAGCAGATTTCGACCGCAGGGATGGAAGCGTCCGGAACGGGCTGCATGAAGCTCTCGCTCAACGGCGCCCTGACAATCGGGACACTCGATGGGGCCAACGTCGAGATCCGCGATCATGTCGGCGCGGATAACATCTTCATCTTCGGTCTCCAGGCGCACGAGGTGGCGGAGCGCCGCCGTACCAGCCTCGATGCGACGGCCACCATCGCTGCCTCGCCGCAGCTCGCCAAGGCCATCCAAGCGCTCGAATCCGATCTGTTCACCGGTGCCGATCACCGGCGCTTTGCTCCGCTCGCGAATGCCTTGCGATACCACGACCGTTACATGGTTACCGCGGATTTCGACGCCTATTACGGAACGCAGCGCCGGATCGACCAGCTGTGGCGTTCGGCATCTGCCTGGACGCGCATGGGCATTCTCAATACCGCCAACATGGCCTGGTTCTCCTCCGACCGTGCCATCAGGGAATACGCTCGCGACATCTGGAATGTGCCGGTCGAGTGACCG
>DATBYX010000404.1:0-5595 GCA_036513475.1 Xanthobacteraceae bacterium
AACCGACAGCGCCGCTCCGGCGGCAAGCGCGTAACGTCGCTCCCCTCCAGCATCACGCGTCCGGCGTCGGGTTGCACGGCTCCGCTCGCAATCCCGAACAGGGTGCTCTTGCCGGCTCCGTTCGGACCTATGATCCCGAGCGCCTCACCCTCCGACAGCGCGAGATCGATGTCGTGCGCCACCACCACCGCGCCGAAGCGCTTGCAGATTTTTTCGAAGGCGAGGATCGGGACATTCACGACAACAGCTGCAACTCCCCGCCCACGGGAATGTTCGGCGCAGTCTTGTTCGCGGTGATGACGAGGTCGAACTTGTCGGCCTTGCGCTGCCATTGCCCGGCAACGAGCGGCGTCTTGGTAACGTTCTTCACGGGCTGGCCCGTCCATTTCACCGGGCCGACGATTGATCCGTAGTCGGTGGCGACGATTGCATCGAGGATACCCTTTGGCTCCAGCGTCTTCGCCCGCTTGAGCACATCGATCGCCACTTCGAACAGGGCATGCTGGAAGCCGATGGGCTGCGTCCACGGCCGCTTGGTGGCATTCACGTAGGCGGCCGTGAGCTCGGCTGCGCTTTGACCGGTGAGGCCGGATTTGAACGGATGGTTGGGCGTCCACCAGATCTCGGTCGTCAGCCCATTGCCGCGTGGCCCAAGCGAATCGATGACCGAAGGAAACAACGATGCTTTCCCGATGGTCACGATCTTGGGCCGGAAGCCCTGCTGCGCCGCCTGCGACCAGAATGTCGCGAAGTCCGGCGGGATCATGTTGCCGGTGACGATCTCCGCTCGCACCGACTTGAACGCCGAGATCTGAGAGGTGAAGTCGTTGTTCATGAGCTGATAGCGGCCGGGGTCAGTGAGCTTGTAACCGGCCTTCGCCAGCGCAGGCGGCAGTCCCCGCTCCGGATCGCCCCAGGCGTTGCCGTCGGCGTCGTTGGGAAACAAGCCGCCGACGATTTTGTTTGTCGGCGCCGAGTCCCACAACGCGAGGAACGCGCCGATCACGTCCTCCAGGCCCCAGAAGAAATGATAGGTCCAGGTGAACCCCTTGGCCGGATCGCCCTTGCGTCCGAAGAAATACGGCTGCCAGGGACAGTTGGTGGTAATGCAGGGGACTTCGTTGACCTCGGCCTGATCGGCCACGGGATTGGTCGTATCGGGGGTGGCCGAAGCGACAATGAGATCGATCTTGTCTCCGAGGATGAGCTCGGAAGCGACCTCGGCGGCCCGGCTTCCGCTGGATTGGCTGTCCTTGCTGATGATCTGCACCTGATAGGTGCGTCCGCCGCTCTGCAATCCCCCGGCGAGAATGCCTCTCACCTGTTCGAGAATGAAGCCGTCGGCCTCGCCGAACCCGGCGAGCGGGCCTGTCTTGGGGCTGACGTGGCCGATCTTGATCACCCGGCTCTGGGCATGCGCCGGGATCACCCGCAGCACTGCAGGCACCGCAATGGCGCCCAAACCTGTGCGGATGACCCTGCGCCGCGAGATGCGTGAGCCAAGCCGAAGGTTCGCTGATGCGTGCTCGACAGGCATGGAGTTCCTCCGTAGGTACGCTTTTTGTCGTGACATACTGGTCGGTGCGTTAGTCATCGTACAAGCGCGCTTGTTTTAGACGCTGGAGGACTTTTCTCCGCAGCGCAGTCTGCTCCTCAGCGCTCCACTTGCGGAAGCCTTCGCCCGACTTGAAGCCCAGCTTGCCTTTATCAACGAGCGCCTCGAGATAGGGAGATGGAGCGGGCCTCTTCTCAATGTCCGGCAGCACAGTCCGGTGAATGGCAAGCGTGAGATCCGTGCCAACAAGATCTGCGTTTTCCAGGGGACCCAGCACGGCGAGACGGCGCCCGAAGCTCGCCTTGATCACGGTGTCGACTGTCTCTGCGTCGCATATGCCGCGCTCCACCAAGGAGATCGCTTCGCGCCATAGCGCATGCTGCAGGCGGTTGCCCACGAAGCCCGGCACGTCCTTCTTGACATGGACGGGCATCTTGCCGGCGGCCTTGTGCAGGGAGATGGTCCACTCGATTGCCTCCGGCACTGTCCATTTCGTGCCTATCACTTCCACTAAAGGCACCAGATAAGGCGGATTCCACCAGTGCGTGCCGAGCGCCCGCGTGCGATAGCGCAGCTTCTCCATGATCCTGGTGATCGGAATCACTGACGTATTGCTGGCGAAAATGGCCGATGGCGGCGCGTGCTGCTCGATTTCGGCGAACAGCTTCTGCTTCAGCGGCAGATCCTCCAGCACGGCCTCGACAACGTAATCAGCATCACGGACCGCGGCGGCGAGATGGGGCGTCGGTTCGACCCGTTCGACCGTCGACTCGTCTTCGCCAAGATCCCTCAGGTTGGCAAGGATACGCGAGGTCACGCTGTCGAGATTGGCCATGACGGTGTCATGGATGCGCACCTCGTGTCCGGCCAGCGCAAATACCTGGGCGATGCCGTGCCCCATGAGACCTGCGCCGATGACGGCGATGCGCGCTTTCGGCGGCACCGTCATCCTGCCGTATAGCCGCCGTCGGCATAGAGGATGTGGCCGGTGTAGAAGTCGGACGCCTTGGATGCGAGAAAGAGAAGCGGACCGGCAAGATCGGAGGGCTCCCCCAGGCGGCCTTTGGGCACGCGGGTGAGGAAACCCTTGCGCACGTCGCGCGCCCGGTCGGTATCCTCGAACATCCATTGAGTGAGCGGAGAGCGAAACACGGTGGGGCCGAGCGCATTGACCGTGATGCCGCTCTCGCCCCATTCGCAGCCGAGCGCCTTGGTAATGCCGTCGACCGCCGACTTCGAGGCGCAATACGCGGTATAGCCCGCGGGGTGCCCGAGAAGCCCGCGTGCCGACGACATCAGAATGACCTTGCCGCCGTGACCCTGCTTGAGCATCTGACGGCCCGCGGCGCGCGCCATCAGCCAGGACTGGGTGACGTTGGCGTCCATCACGTCGAGAAAGTCGTCCGGCTTCTGCTCGACGATCTTCGAAACCTTGTTCTGTCCGGATGCGACCACGAGAATGTCGACGCGCCCGAATTTTTGCACCGCCGCGGCCACGATTGCATCGCAATTGGCCTCCGAGCTGGGGCGCTTTGCCACCGTCTCGACTTTGCTGCCGAGCTTCTCGCATTCCGTCGAGACCTGCTTGAGCTTCTCTGCATTCCCGGCGGAGAGGACGACATTGGCGCCCGCGCCGGCGAGCACCTTCGCCGCCAGCTCCCCGAAAGCGCCGGTCGCTCCGGTGATGATGGCGGTCTTGCCGCGGATGTCGAACAACGACAGCGGATTTTTCAGGAAGTCTGGGTCGGACATCACGCTACTCGCGGCGGTTCTTGCACGGCGTCATTTCTGCGGCGTCGAGACCGCAACCAGCATGGTCACGACGTCGTTGCCCCGGTTGATGATCTCGCGGCTTTCGTCTGGCCCGATGAAGCAGGAGTCGTTGGCCCGCAGCACCGTCTCCTTGCCGCCCGCAATGAGCGTGAGCTCACCCGCAAGCACGTAGTAGACCTTCTCCGTCGGCGAAGCGTCGGGTCCGGCTCCGCCGCCGGGCAGAAAATGCGACAGGCCGACAGTGAATTGCTTTGGCCCGCCAACATCGAGCCCGAACAGTCGCAACGAGGAATAGCCGCGATGGTTAGGCGCCTCATAGGGCTTGGCTTCACTCAAATGCTTCGCCTGCATCAGAACTTCTCCCCGCGTTCGAGCCGATAGGAGCCCTTCGGGTCGATAATGGCAACAAGCCGTATGATGCAGCCGTCGCCGCGCTCCCAATTCCAGGGAAACAGCGCAAATGTGCAGCGACGGCCGGTGACCTTGTCGATATCCCCTCCCACATTCTCGATCCCGAGAATGCCGTTCTTGAACAGGATGCGATGCACCGGCTCCCAATCCGGAAAGTCCGCCTTCCAGTCGCGGCCGCCCGACCACTTCTTGTATTCCTCGGCGAGATGCGGGTGCAGCGGGCCGTTGCGCTGCGGCCCGATGGCAGTGGCAAGGGGATGATCGTTGGCCTGGGTGTCATGCCCGACCACCTTCACTTTTTTCTCGACAAACCATTCACCCGCCGAGGGCACGAAACCCGGCGCACGGCAGAAGTAATCCTCGCTGTCCTCGTAGAGCTTGTGCCAGCCGGTATTGACGATGACCACGTCGCGCGGGCGCACCACGTCGCCGGCGGCTTTCTCCAGATCGTCGTAGGTGATCGATTCCCACTGCTTCTTCGGGATCGAGACCACGATGCCGGAGCCGAAGAAATGCGGGAGCGGGACCTCGTCGATGAATGCCGTGCCCTGCACTACGTGCGCCGGCGCATCGATGTGGGTGGTGTTGTGCATGCTGGTGGTGATGCGCTGTGACAGAACGCCGGACTTGGCGTGATAATGGATGCGCTCGATCTTGACGTCTTCGAAATAGGGCCAGTTCGGAGACTGATAACCGAAGCGATGGGACAGGCTGTAGAACTCAAGGCCCATGCTGTTGTTCAGATTCTCCTCGAACGTCACTCCACGAATTTTTTTTGCCACCGCAACCTCGCACTCTCGATCGGCAGCGAGCGCAACTTGCTAGTCGGCTCGCCGGTTTGATACGGTTCAAGCGCGAGCAGCGTACAAAAAACAGCGGCATGGAACAACACGAGGCGGCATGGTCAGGAAGATCGCCATCGAAGAGCATTGCCTCACACCCGGCTTCGAGGAGTATTGGGGTCCAACGGTCGTGGACCTGCCGAGCAAGCGCCGGGAGGAATTCTACGCTCGCCTCAGGGATTTTGGCGAGATGCGGCTCGCCGCCATGGACAAGGCCGGCATCGCCCGCGCCGTCCTCGCATTGGCAGGGCCGGGAGTGCAGGCGGAAAAGGATACGGCAATCGCCTGCCGCAAGGCGCGCGAGTCGAATGATTTCCTCGCACGCGAGATCGGCAATCGCCCCGACCGATATTCCGGCTTTGCCCATCTTCCCATGCAGGACGCCAAAGCCGCCGCCGACGAGCTCGATCGCTGCATGCGCGAGCTCCGGCTCTCTGGCGCGATGATCAATGGCCATACCAACGGGCAATACCTCGATCATCCATCGCTTTATCCGTTCTGGGAACGGGCGCAGGAGCTGCGGGCGCTCATTTACCTGCACCCGGCCGACCCGATCACCCCAGCCCCCGTGCTCGATGGGCACAAGGGCCTCCGCCGGGCCACCTGGGAATGGACGTTCGAGACCGGATCCCACGCGCTCCGACTGGTGTTTGGCGGTGTGTTCGATCGGTTTCCAAATGCGCGGCTTGCGCTCGGACATCTGGGCGAGACCTTGCCATTCCTGCTCTGGCGTTTCGATAGCCGCACCGGCCCGGATTTCTATGCGGTCAAGCTGGCAAAACGTCCGTCCCAATACGTCAAGGATAATATGGTCGTGGCGACGTCGGGCATGTGCTCAGCGGAGCCTCTGGCTTGCACCATCAGCGCGCTGGGGCATGACCACGTGATGTTCGCCTCGGATTATCCATTTGAATCCGTGGACGAAGCTGCGCATTTCATTGACGGGGTAGCTATCGACGAGCATGTGCGCGACGACATCTGCTTCAACAACGCTGCCAAGCTGCTCAGTTTGCC
>DATBYX010000405.1:0-5816 GCA_036513475.1 Xanthobacteraceae bacterium
CGGTCGGCGGCTATGGCATGACGCTGACCGGCGTCAAATCCTGGAACCAGCTCTGCGCCTGCACGAAGCCCTGCACCTTCGGCGACATGGCGCGCGGATTGAGATCATGGGCGACAAAGATCATCACCGCCTCCTCGTTCATCATCTCGTGCAATTTGGTCAGCAGCACGAGCCGCTTGGCCGTGTCGAACTCGCCGAGGATGGCCTCGATCAGCTTGTCCATCGCCGGATTGCCGTGATGGCCCCAATTGGCGCCCTTGGGCGCCCAGGCGCCGGTCCAGACGTGCCGGATCAGGGCATTGAACGGGTCTTGCGAGGCCCGGCTGATGTTGATCGCGCTGATATCGGGGCTGGCGTCGACCCCACCCCGCCCAACCTGGAGCAGCGCGTTCCAATCCATCGACTGCAGCGTGACTTCAAATCCAGCGGCGTCGAGCTGAGACTTGACCAACTCGTTCATCGGCAACGACTGCATCTGGCCTGACCCCGAGGTCGAGATCGCGAATGTCACCTTGCACGGCAGGCAGCCGGCCTCCTTCAGCTGTGCCTTCGCTTTAACGTGGTCGTATTTGTAGATCAGCGGGTGACCATAATACGGGGTGGAGGGTGGTACCGTGGCGTATTGCTCGAGCATCAGACCGTTCAGCAGGTCCTTCATATCCTCGCGGTTCAGCGCGTAATTCGCCGCCTGACGCACCCGCTTGTCGGCAAACGGGCCCTTGACGAAGTTGAGCTGATACGACCAGCTGTGCGGATAGACCCGGATGACGATCTTCATTCCGGCCGATTTCAGCCGCTCGACCGCGTCCGGTGACGGCGCCTCGATCCAGTTCACCTGACCGGACAACAGCGCCGCGGTGCGGGTCGAGGCTTCGGGCATCGGCACCAGAACCAGCCGATCCTGTTTCGGCACGCGCACCTTGTCCCAATAATCGGCGTTGGGGACGAATTCCATCCGCTGATGCGGCACCATCTTGTCGAACTTGTAGGGCCCTGTCCCCGACGGCTTCAGCGCGTACTCGGTCCAGTTGTTGTTGACCTCCTTGGCGCGGCACGGGCTGATCATCAGCACATAGCTCATCGCGTAGGGGAACAGCGCGTCTGGGAACTTCGTCGTAAACGCGACCGTATGGTCGTCGACCTTTTCGACGCCGGCATAGGTGCCGAGATAGGCGCGCGCCTGGGCGAATTGGGCCGCATTGAACTGCGGCGCCTTCTCGTCGCCGCTATAGGCAAAGTTCCAGACGACGTCATCGGCGGTGAACGGGCAGCCGTCGTGCCACTTGACGCCCTGACGCAATTTGAAGATCCAGCGCTTGTCATTGGCCTCGTCGACATTCCACTCGGTGGCGAGGCCCGGCTTGATGTCGGCCGCCTGGTCGCCGGCCCCCGACAGATCCCAAAGCACCAGCGAATTGTAGAGATTGTAGCCGACGAAGCGGTAGCCCTCGAACCCCTGGTCGGGATTGCCGGTGGTGACCGGCAGGTCGCCGGCAGTCATGCCGACCGTCAATGTGCCGCCTGCCTGTACTGGGGCGCTGCGCGCCACTATACTCGCCCCGAGCGCGAGCACGGCGGCAAGGCGCTGGATTGGCGCAGTGCGTCCTTCGAGACCGCCGCATCGCGGCCTCCTCAGGATGAGGAAATTAGTCAATGCCATCAAGAATATACCTCATGCTGAGGAGAAACCGAAGGGAGCGTCTCGAAGCACGCACAATGCCGATGCAGCCCAGCTCAGGGCGTGACCGAGACCGGCGTCAAATCCTGGAACCAGTTCTGGGCCTGGACAAAGCCCTGCACTTTAGGCGACAGCGCACGCGGGTTGAGATCGTGCACCACAAAGATCATCACTGCCTCGCGGCCTTCGAGCTCGTGCAGCTGGGTCAAGAGCGCCAGCCGCTTTTCCTCGTCGAACTCATTGAAGATCTGGTCGATCAATGCCTCGGATTCGGGGCTTTGGTAATGCCCCCAATTGGAGCCCTTGGGCGCCCAGTATGCCTTGCCGACCAGCTTGATGATCGCACTGACCGGATCGAGCAGACCGCGCGAAAAGTTTATCCCGTCATAGTCCGGGTACTTGTCGACGCCGCCGCGGAAGACGTCGAGAAGCGTGTTCCAGTCCATCGCCCGGATCGTGACCTCGAACCCGGAATCCTCGAGCTGGGCCTTGACCAATTCGTTCATCGGCAAAGGCTGCATCTGTCCGGAGCCCGAGGTGGAGATGCCGAACGTCACCTTGCAGGGCAGGCAGCCGGCTTCCCTTAAGAGGCCGCGCGCCTTTGCCGGATTGTAGTCATAGGTCGGCGGATGTCCGTAATAGGCCAGAGTCGGCGGCACCACATCGTGTTCCGGGATCGCGGTGCCGCCGAGCATATCCGCCACGTCCTGCCGGTTGATCGCGAAATTCGCTGCCTGGCGCACCCGCAAATCCTTGAACGGGCCGCGGGCAAAATTCAGCATGTATGGCCAGTCATGCGGATAGACATTGGTGACAATGCGCATGCCGTCGGATTTCAATCGCGGTATGGCGTCCGGCGAGGGCGCTTCGATCCAGTTCACCTGGCCGGTCAGCAGTGCCGCGGTGCGGGTCGACGCCTCCGGCATCGGGATCAGCACCAGCCGGTCCTGCTTGGGGATGCGGGTTTTATCCCAATATTCGGTATTGGGCACCATTTCCAGCCGCTGATGCGGCACAAAGCGATCGAAGCGGTAGGGGCCGGTGCCGGACGGATGCAGCGCGTATTGCGCCCAGTCGTAGTTCAATTCTTTCGCCCGGCACTGGCTGACCATCATCACGTAGCTGAGACTGTAGGGAAACAGCGATTCGACGAAGTTGGTCTCGAACACCACCGTATAGTCGTCGAGCTTGCTGACCGATTTGACGTTGGTCAACCAAGTGCGGCTGTAGGCCAATTGCTGCGCGAGAAAATACGGCGCCTTCTCGTCGGTGCGGTACTGGTAGTTCCACACCACGTCGTCGGCGGTGAATTTGCAACCGTCATGAAAACTCACGCCCTGGCGCAGATGCACGATCCAGCGCTTGTGGTCGTTCGGGTCGATCTCATAGGAGGTAGCGAGGCCCGGCTTGATTTCGGAGGGCTTGTCCGCCGTGGACAGGTCCCACAGGAGGAGGGCATCGTAAAGGTTGTAGCCGACGAAACGATACCCTTCAAAACCCTGGTCGGGGTTCCCGGTGGTCACCGGGATGTCGCCGGCAGTCATGCCGACGGTCAAGGTGCCGCCGGCCTGGGCCGGGTCCGAGAGCACGGTGAACAGCGTCAGAGCCAGGGCAGCTCTGCCAAGTGACTGCGCCACGAGCGACCGAGCCGACCCTCCACTCCGGCCCTCAGGGGCACGCATGTGGGTGAGACGGACAGCCATCAATCGTCCCTCCGAGGCGAGTTCAAGCGACCTACCGTCGTCGCAAGAGACGTGCCAAGCTCAGCCTCTAGAGCGCGTGTCCGAACCGGTATCTTGGAACAGCGAGGGGACTGCCCGATGCCCATTTGCCCAATCTTTGAGCAAAGCGCCGAGCCCTGCGCATGGCCGGGAAGGCTCAGCCCCGATCCTTCCAACCCGCGATCTCTCAGACATGACCTTGGAGCCGGCCGCTTCAAGCGCCGCCGGATTGCGTTCATCGTGCTCAACCTAGGATCAACAACGCCCTGTTCCGAACGAGCAACTGAATTCAGCGAAACGATCGCTCGGTCGGCCAATTGTTAGCGCCATCCGAGAAAGGCGCGAGCGGCACGAACCTCGCGGGCCGTTGGCATCCCGAGAGGTGGGTATTTTATTGACCAGCCCTGGGTTCGTCGGGCAGGACCAATTTACCTACAACGTTCCGGCTGACCCATTGGTGTTCAACTGGCTCGGGTCTGCTGCAGGGCCGAAGACTGTGATCGTTACGGTGGGCACACCTTCACCCTCATCCCCGCCCGTCACTCCTCCCGCGGCCTCCGCGCCCGGGGCGCCCTCCGCGTCAAGCGCACCGCCCACCGCGGCGAACTGGCGAGCACCTGGGAAATACGAGGAAAGAGAATCGAGCGCTGACAGAACTATCAGCACAGAAAGTCGAAACGCCGCCTTCCGAGACCCGCGGGACCCAACAGAATTTTTCACAAAGAAAATTGGCCGGAACCAAGGTTCCGGCCAAGTTTGAACAGGGAGGCTTCACGTCTGGGAGACGTAAGGGTCCGCAGACCCTCTTTCCGGGCGCTAGTCCCGGAAACCGTGCCGGCGACGGTCGCCGCCGAAACTCAATATAGCCAATATGAACCAATTGACCGGCGCCTACCACTCGGGATTTCTACTGGCTCGTCTGCAAAAACCGCAATGCTCTGAGTCGTTGCGGTCGAGAATTGAACGTCAGCGGTATAGCTCAAGATCAGCTCAGCCGAGTCTCCGCTACTTTACGCAGTAGAAAATCGCGAAAGACACTGATTCGCTTCGAAGAACGCAGTTCTTCGGGATACACGAAATACGCCTCGACCGGCGGGCCGGTCAGTTCCGGCAACAGGCGCACGAGCTCGCTGTGTTCGTTGGCCATGAAGTCGGGGAGTGCCGCGAGCCCCAGCCCGCTGATCACTGCTCTCAACATCCCGTAGAAATTGTTCACCGTCAGGATTGGCTTGCGCTCCTGCCCAGCTTTAGTGCCGGCGTCGAGCAGCCAGTTGATGTTCGGCACAGGAGGGCGGGAATCCTCCCCATAGACGATGAGTCGGTGCTTATCGAGATCCTCGACCTTTTGCGGCATGCCGAGCTTCTTGATGTAGTCGGCCGCGGCATAGAGGTGGACCTGAACGCTGACGAGGTGACGTTGGATCAGATCCGGCTGCCGCGGCGGGGCCATGCGAATCGCGACGTCGGCTTCGCGCATCGACAGATCGAGCTCAGCATCATCGACAACCAAGCTGACCTGGATTTCGGGGTAGAGATCGAGAAATTCCCGAATCCGCGGTGTCAACCACGTAGAGCCGAACGCGACCGTGGTCTGGATTTTGAGCGGACCCTTGGGTCGGTCCTTCGACTCGGAGATCAGACCTTCGGCCATCGACAATTTGGAGAACACGTCGCGGGCCGTGCGAAAGAGGAGTTCCCCCTGCTCGGTCAAAATCAACCCACGCGCATGGCGGTGGAACAGCGGAACGCTCAAGCTTTCCTCAAGCGCGCTGATCTGCCGGCTTACGGCCGACTGGCTGAGATTCAGCGATTCCCCCGCATGCGTGAAACTTCCCGCCTCTGCCACGGCATGGAATACCCTCAACTTGTCCCAGTCCATTCCCATTTCCCCTGGAGCGCCCCCACGGAGCCTGCTCGCGCGTTACTCGGCCGCGCGCGCATCCACGGCTTCCTCCTGTGCCGCGAGAAACTTTTCCGCCTCGAGCGCAGCCATGCATCCCATTCCCGCGGCCGTAACCGCTTGACGAAAGACCTTGTCCTTGACGTCGCCCGCGGCAAACACTCCCGGGATCGCGGTCTGCGTCGAATCCGGGCGGGCAATGACATAGCCCTCCGGATCGAGCGGGAGCTGCCCGGTAAGGAAGCCCGTAACCGGTGTATGTCCGATCGCGATAAAGACGCCGTCGCAGCTAAGCTCCCGCACGGCACCGCTGCGCAGATTGCGCAGACGGATCCCGGTGACGGTGGGTGGTTCCGGCACTCCGACGATGTCGTCTACGACACTGTCCCAAACGATCTCGATCTTCGGGTTGCGAAACAGCCGGTCTTGCAAAATCTTCTCCGCACGCAAGGCATTGCGGCGATGAACGAGCGTCACCCGTCGGGCATGATTCGTCAAATAGATCGCCTCCTCGACG
>DATBYX010000406.1:0-2586 GCA_036513475.1 Xanthobacteraceae bacterium
TGCGCGCGAATTTCCGCTTCGGTCGGCTTGGGATTCTTCGCCAGCAGCTCCGAAGCTTTGATGGTCATTCCGTTGTAGCAGTATCCGCACTGGATCGCCTGCACGTCGATGAACGCTTGCTGCAGCGGGTGCATTGCCGGCACCTGAGGCAGCGCTTTCTGCTCCGCATAGAGTGCGGGCAGGCCTTCCAGCGTCGTGATTGATTTCCCGGCGATGCTTTCGACCGGAGTGATGCAGGAACGAATCTCCACCCCGTCGGCAAGGACCGAGCACGAGCCGCACTGGGCGAGGCCGCAGCCGAACCGCGGCCCCTGCAGGTGCAACTCGTTGGTCACCACGTAAAGGAGCGGGGTGTCCGGCGCGGCCGTTACCGGCCACATCTTTCCGTTCACTTTGATGTTGAGACCGTCAGGCATGCCAATCCTCCCGTCTTTGTGGCGACCCGTAGTCGGATGAGCGATGCGATATCCAGGTGTCTTCGGCGTGGGCCCGAATGTCGCTGCGCTCATACGGGCTACGGTGTCATGTTGAGGCTAACGAAACCACACCGTCGGAACAAGCAGCGAGGCTGCCCAATCGCCTGTAGTCGCATGACATGTTAGAAGCCCGAACCACTCACGTGATGCCAATGCTGAAATCAGGATGGCTGAAATCACGAAGGCTGAAATCAGGATGGCTGAAAGCAGCATGACCACCGATGTTGCGGCAAAGCCCAGCTCTCGACGCGCTGCGGGAATGCCGCGGTCTGCCATCCGCGAAATCATGGCGCTTGCCGCCGGCCGGCCGAACGTGATTCACTTGGAAGTTGGCGAGCCCGATTTTTCCACGCCGCTGCCGATCGTGGATGCTGCCTTCGCCGCCGCGCGATCGGGCTTCACCAAATACAGCCCCAATGCGGGGCTTCCTTCCCTGCGTCAGCGCGTAGCGCAGCGGGTGAGCGCGGCGTGGCAGAGGAGTGTTGCCGCAGAGCGGATCGTCATCACAACCGGCGCCATCGGAGCGCTCTATTCCGGCATCATGGCAGTGACGGATCCGGGCGACGAAGTTCTCATCCCCGATCCGGGTTGGCCGAACTACGAGGCCATCGTTCATCTCGCCGGCGCCGTGCCCGTGCGCTTTTCGCTCTCGGCGAAACGCGGCTTTGTGCCTGATCCCGCCGAGCTATCCCGTCTGGTCAGCCCGCGCACCAAAGCGATCGTCATCAACACGCCGGGCAATCCTTCCGGAGCGGTGTTCTCGGAAGATCTCATGGCTGAGATCTGTGCCATTTCGCAGCGCACCGGAATCTATGTCATCAGTGACGAACTGTACGAAGACATCGTCTTCGAGGGGCGCCACGTCTCGGCCGGCACGCTCGGGGCCACGGACCGCACCTTCGTGGTTTCGGGGTTTTCCAAGACCTATGCCATGACCGGATGGCGGCTCGGCTGGCTCGTGTGCCCGAACGAGCTGGCGCCTGTCGCAGCGAGCCTGCAGGAGCCCGTCACCTCCTGCGCTTCCACCATTGCGCAGAAGGCGGCAGAAGCCGCCCTCGACGGCGATCAGGCGGTCGTCAAGACCTTTCGCGACAGTTATAGGCGCCGTCGCGACATTGTCGTCGATGTATTCGGAAACACGCAGCTGCTGCCTGTCATTCCGGAAGGAGCCTTCTACGCGCTCATCGATGTCGGTTCGACCGGGCGCCGCTCCCTCGATTTCGCGCGCGATCTTTTGGCGCGTTGCGACACCGCGGTCGTGCCGGGGATCACTTTCGGACCGAGCTGCGATCGCTATGTGCGCATCGCCTTTACCATTGCCGAGGACGACCTGCGCACAGGTCTTCAACGGTTGCGCTCACATATCGAGGCGTTGCGCGACAAAGGAGCGAGTCAGATGGAGAGGGACTCCCATCCATGATCAAAGTAAACAGGGATCGTCTGCTCTCGGATCTGCGGGAGCTTGCAGGCATCGGGCGGTTCAAGACCGGGGTCGACCGGGTGGCGCTGTCCCCGACCGATCTCGAGGCGCGCCGCTGGCTCATGCGCCGCATGCAGGAGGCCGGACTTGAGCCGCACATGGACGAAGTCGCGAACGTTTATGGTCGCGATCCCGACGCCGCGCGCACGCTGCTGATCGGCTCGCATACCGATACGGTCCCCCAGGGCGGATGGCTCGACGGAGCCATGGGCGTCATCTATGCGCTCGAGATCGCGCGCGCCGCCAAGGAGCGCGGCGCATCATCGCCGATCGGGATCGACGTGATGTCGTTCCAGGACGAGGAAGGCACCTACCTCGCTTTTCTCGGCAGCAGGACGTTCTGCAACAACCTGACCGACCCGGAGATCGACGCCGCCAAGAGCGGCGACGTGCGGCTGCGCTCGGTGCTCGCCAATGTCGAGCCGGCCGCCAATCCCCACCGCCTCGATCCGGCGCGGCATCTCTGTTATCTGGAGGCGCATATCGAGCAGGGGCCGCGGCTCGAACAGGCGCGGCGGCGCATCGGCGTCGTCACCGGGGTGGTAGGGATTCGGCGATTCCGCATTCACTCTCGCGGCCAAGCCGATCATGCGGGGACGACCCCGATGTCCGTTCGCAAGGATGCGGGCG
>DATBYX010000407.1:0-7233 GCA_036513475.1 Xanthobacteraceae bacterium
GACCTTGAGCACACCGAGGGAGACGGGTCGCAGAGTTGCCTTCGTAGCGCGCGCAGCAGAACCGGCCATCGACGTTTCACTTGATCGAGCGCAACCGCTCCGGCGCGGGGGACCGCGCGCTTTGAGTCTCTGTTCAGAAGCGCCCGCGGCCGTTACGGTCCCCCGCGTCAGGGGGTGGGGGTGCAGGCCAGGGCCGCGCATTCACGTTCGGCATCGGGACGTCGTCTCCCATGGTGCGGCGTGGGGGTGGTCCGGGTTCCGGTGGATACGGCTGTTCCGGGCTGGCGCGCTCGCTTTGGGGCGGGGTTTCCGCGGCTCTCGTCTGCGCGGGCGGCGTCTCGGGTGGCGCTCCCTCCGTCGACGAGGAATGCAGGGCAGCGGCCAGGCGGGCGAACAGCGCCTTGATTTCGGACCAACTGACCGGGGAGGAATAGGTTCGCGGCGCCTCCGGCGGCTCGGCGGGCCGAGACGTTATTTTTTCCGACGGCTGGGCAGATGCCGACGGCGCTTTTTCCGCTGGTTGGCGGGATACTGACGGTATTTTTTCCGACGGTTTCGGCAGGGTATCAGCCGGGAGCTGCTCCGACGGCGTCGTCGGAGTTGCCGCCGTCGTTCTCTCCTTTGGGCCCGCGGCTGCGCTTCCGCCTGACGCAGCGGGCTGCGACGGCGATGGTGAGTCGAGATTGCCCAGGATGATCGGCATCCCGTTTTGCCCGGCGCCGATGATCACCACCTTGGAATTGGAGGATTGGGCGAGTTGCAGGGTGGCCTCGATTCCGCGCCAACGCAGGTAGGAGGAAGAAATCCCCTGACTTACGATGCGCTGGAACTCGGCTATCCCTTCTGCTTCGATCTTCTTGCGTTCAGACTCCCTGATCTCGCGGGCGACGCGAAACTTGTATTCTTCCGATATGTAGTACTGCTCGATCTTGCGATTGATGGCGGTCACCACCGCGCTCGGCAGCTCGATGCCGAGAATGAGCGTGTCGATGAGATTGAGCATGGCATAGAGGGGCACGCGGTAAGGAGAATATTCCTCCTCGCTTTCCCCACCGACCATCATTTTTTCGCCCAGCATGGCTTCCGCACGCTCGCGGATCTTGCTTTGGATCTCCGCGCGCTTGGTCGAATAAACATCCTCGGCACTGTACTGGGCAATGACCTCGCGCATCCGGTTGCCGATCTCGGGACCGACCAGCGCCTGGACGTAATTGGGCCCGATCGTCTGGTGAAGCTGGGGAATGGATTCGCGCTTCAACCGGTAACGGATGTTGATCGAGGCGGCGAGGCTGATGCCGTCCCTGGAAATGGCATTGTATGTCTCGGTCGCGGATTGCAGTCTCAGGTCATACAAGAACAGCTTGTTCCAGGGCAGGATGAAGCGCATGCCCTCGTCCTTGAGCTTGCGCGGATCGAGCACGGTCCCGCCGCCGAAGCGTTTCCACAGAACCCCCACATAGCCGCTCGGAACCGTGACCAGGACGTAGGGAGCGAGGATGACGCCCACCAGGGTCGCCACCATCAGATAGATCACGATGATCGGAAGGTGCCGCTCCGCAAAACGCCACCAGAGCGACGGCCGACGCTTCACCGAGGCGTTGTCCCGGAGGGAGACGACCTGAGCATTCATAGCCCGATCTGCACCCAAGCTGCTCGCAGGAATGGCTTCCTCCCTTCGACTTACGGCCTGGTTAATATATCCCTCTTTTAGCACTTGCCGACAACCTCGAACCGCTCTTTTTCGGGTCTTTATGCCGCGGCCTTGCGAACGCCGCCTGGGTAATGCGCCTATGCGAACGCTATTTGTTCTCCACGATCGTTTTGGAAAACTTTCGGGGGCCGCCTGCATTCCCGTCGAAACGAATACGCCGAGCGCCGCTAGATCGATCGAGCTTTTCGAAGCAAGGTGTGCCATAAGGAACGACCGCGGGAGCCGAACCGGCTAAACCGAGGCAACGACGCGACAGCCAGCCAATGCGGTAGCCGCATCTCGTGGCCATCAGCTACGCGGCAGAACCGCTTCGGCGCACTCGGCCATCAGGCGCGACTCAGCGCGCCACCAGGAGATTCGTGGCAAGCAAAACCAAGGAGACGCACCAGGTGCCGGAGCGCGCGGGTCCCGTGTTTGCGCCGGACCGCCCGGTGCTCGACCTCTCCGATGCGGCAATCAAAACGCTGTTCCGTGACGCCAAGAACCGCGGTTACGTCACCCACGATCAGATCCACGCGCTTTCCAGCGGGATTAGTTCCGAGCAGATCGAGGACGTGCTGGCCATGTTCAGCGGGATGGGAATCAACGTCGTCGAGTCGGAAGAGGCGAGCGACGACGAGGGGCAGGGCGAAGAGCCCGAGGAAGAGGCAGATGCCGAAATGAGCGAGCTGGTCGAGGTTCGGCGCGCAGTCCCTGCCAAATCCGAGGCCAAAGAGCCTGTCGGGCGCACCGATGATCCCGTGCGCATGTATCTGCGTGAGATGGCTTGCGTGGAGTTGCTCTCGCGCGAAGGTGAAATCGCCATTGCCAAGCGCATCGAGGCGGGTCGCGAGGCCATGATCGCAGGCTTGTGCGAGAGCCCCCTCACTTTCCAGGCCATCACCATCTGGCGCGACGAGCTCAACGAAGGAAAGGTCCTCCTGCGCGAGATCATCGATCTCGAAGCCACTCATGCCGGTCCTGATGCCAAACCCACACCGGCAGACGTGATCGGGCCGCACAGCCACCTGATAGCAGCACCACCAGTGGTGCCAGGAGCATTTGTCCCGGGAGAGACCCATGTCTCGCCGGCGGCATCCGCGGGCGGCGATCCGGTAAAGCCGACGCCCTCGTCCGTCCATAGCGGGGAAGAGGGCGAGCCCAGCGACGCCGCCCGGGATGAAGGCGAATTCGACGACGATATGGAAGTCTCGCTGTCACTCGCGGCAATGGAGGCTGAGCTCAAGCCCAAAGTGCTGCAAATCTTCGAGAACGTTGCGGACGCCTACAAGCGGCTGCGCCGCCTTCAGGATCAGGATATCGAGCTCAAGCTCAACAATACGAGCCTCTCGCCGGCGCAGGAACGTCGCTACAAGAAACTCAAGAACTACATAATCGCCGAGGTGAAGTCGCTCCGATTGAAACAAGCGCGCATCAATTCGCTGGTCGAGCAGATCCATGACATCAATAAACGGCTGGTCGGTTACGAGGGCAAATTGATGCGGCTGGCCGAGAGTCATGGCATCGCGCGCGAGGACTTCCTAAAGAGCTATCGGGGCTCCGAACTCCATCCGCACTGGCTCAACCGGGTATCCAAGTTTTCCGCACGGGGCTGGCGGACCCTCGTCGCCAGAGACAAGGAAAAGCTCAGGCAGCATCGCCACGACATCCAGGTGCTCGCAGGCGAGACCGGACTCGAGATAGGCGAGTTCCGCAGGATCGCGCAGATGGTGCAAAAGGGAGAGCGCGAAGCACTCCAGGCGAAGAAGGAAATGGTGGAGGCCAATTTGCGCCTGGTAATTGCGATCACCAAGAAATATGCCAATCGCGGCCTGCAGTTCCTCGACCTCATTCAGGAAGGCAATATTGGTCTGATGAAAGCGGTCGACAAATTCGAGTACCGACGCGGCTACAAATTCTCCACCTACGCAACATGGTGGATCCGCCAAGCGGTTACCCGCTCGATCACGGACCAGGCGCGCACCATCCGCATCCCCGTGCACATGATCGAAGTGGCAAACAAGATCATCCGCGCATCACGGAAGATGCTCCACGAGATCGGCCGCGAACCTACTCCCGAGGAGCTTGCTGAAAAGCTGGGGATGCCGCTGGAGAAGGTCCGGAAAGTCCGCAAGCTTGCCAGGGAACCGCTCTCCATGGAAACGCCGATCGGCGACGAGGAGGATGGACGTCTTGGTGACCTCATCGAGGACACGGACACGATACAGCCGATCGAAGCCGCGATCCAATCGGAGCTGCGCGAGACTACGACGCGCGTGCTCGCCTCGCTCACCGCCAGGGAAGAGCGCATCCTGCGCATGCGTTTCGGCATCGGCATGAACAAGGATCACACGTTGGAAGAGGTGGGCCAGCAGTTCTCTGTCACGCGCGAGCGCATACGCCAGATCGAGGCGAAGGCGTTAAGAAAGCTCAAGCACCCCAGTCGATCTCGGATACTCAGAAGCTTCCTAGATCATTGATGGGAGCTGCCAACTCCTCTATCCATGCCGCTTAGCCTTGCTTTGGAATGCGTTCTTGCGCCGGCTCCGCATATTATAGAGGCAGTCGCATCTGAGAACACGGAGGCTATCGGCTGCTCTTAAGCTGCGCTTGAATGTCCCTCTCGAGTTGCGCAATCAATCGTTTCAGCTCATTCAGCTGTGCTTCGATATCAGAGAGCGTGGCATGGGGGGCGTCGCTAATCCATGCCCTTTGCGCAATGAGACGCTTCAATTGCTCTTGTTGTCCACGAAGGGCATCAACAACGCTGATCGTAGTCTCCGGCACCTTTCGTCCTCGCGGCGAGCTGCGTGGCGGCAACTATATCCGACTTCCAATGGAAAGATAGGCAAACCCCGTACCCCTCTTTATCTCATTGCCCAGGAGATCGCGTCCGACTGGTCTGCGCCGGCCTTGTGGAACTTTCGCTGATGCGCTATGTGTGGAAAATCGAGTTTCGGCCGAACGACTTGGCCTCGCCGCGCGCTGTGCGTCGGACTGACGAACTTCTCCCAAATCTCGAGCAATGAACCTGGCTGTGCGACTGCTCAGCCTACCGAAACACATAACTGAAAGAAGTGCCTCATGACGCAAGGAACCGTGAAGTGGTTCAACGGCCAAAAAGGGTTTGGCTTCATCCAGCCGGATGACGGCAGTAAGGATGTTTTCGTTCACATCAGCGCCGTCGAACGCGCCGGGATGCACAGCCTCAACGAGGGACAGAAGGTCTCTTACGAAGTTGTAGCCGATCGCAAGACAGGCAAATCCTCGGCGGACAATCTGCGGGCCATCTGATCGGCAGCGTAGGCAGCCATGTCGCCTTGACCACGGATGTACTGGCTAGGCATTTTGGTTCAGACCCCGCGTTCGGTCCGCCGTTCGCGGGGTTTTCCGTTGGCAAAGCACCTCCAGGAATGATGCCGCTTCTCTACCGTTCGGCCGGCCGAAATCGCGACGTTCGCCTGGCAAGCAGTCATGTCACGGAATGAGATCAGACGCCGTCCACTCTCATCCCACAGCACGAAACGCACGCAACGGAAGCTCTGCAGCAGCGTCAGCCGGCTTACTCCTTTCAGCTCCGGGTAATCGCGCAATGCCTTGGGCAAGCGGTAATAGGGAATGCGGCTGCAGAGGTGGTGAACATGATGAATCCCGATATTGGCGGTGAACCAGCGAGCAATTGCCGGCAAGTCGTAGTGCGAGCTTCCATGGAGCGCCGCCTCCTGGAACGTCCACTCATTCTGCCGCGCCCAGAATGTGGGATCGAATTGGTGTTGAATATAGAACAGCCAGACCCCCACGGAGCCGGCGATCAGCATGATCGGCAAATGCACGAGCAGAAACGCCCGCACACCGATGAACCAAATCAGCACGGCGACGATGAGCGCAATCCCGAAATTGGTCGCCATGGTGCTTAGCCAGGGCTGCCAACCGCCCCGTAACATACCAACCGGCAGCCGGTGCTTCAGAATAAACAGGTAGGCGGGCCCGATGCCGAACAGCACGAGTGGGTGCCGGTAAAGGCGGTAGCAAAGCCGCCCCCACCAGGAGAGCGCCAGATATTCGGCCACGGTGAGGGTGTCGACATCACCCAAGCCGCGGCGGTCGAGATTGCCCGAGCTGGCGTGATGCAAAGCGTGCGTTCGGCGCCAAAAGTCGAAAGGGGTGAGCGTCACCACGCCGATGACCCGTCCCACCCAATCATTTGCCAGGCGATGGCGGAAAAATGCACCATGACTGCAGTCGTGCTGAATCATGAACAAGCGGACCAGAAAGCCCGCTGCCGGCACGGCGATGAGCAGGGACAGCCACCAGAAGCCGAAATAATACGCAGCCCAGGCCGATCCCCAGAGCGCTGCGAGCGGCCCGAACGTGATGGCGATCTCAACGATGCTGCGCATGTGGCTGGGCTCGCGATAACGCGCGAGGATGTGTGTCCAACCGCGCGCGTCCGCGGGCGCAGGAGGAGGTGCGGTGTTTTGGTAATCGTGCAAAGTTCGTGTCCGGTTAAGGGAAGGGTCGCCAACCCGACTTAGTGGCCAGCGTAGCCTGAATACACCGCGTTTGTCCATAAATGAACAATGACAGTTTTCTACGTGTTGAACGGCAAAAACTATCAAAAACGGGACTCGACGCTGATTCTGTTCGGCAAATTCTGAAAAACGCCGAATTGCGCATGAGTTTTGGTGTCGCACGTCCACGCCGTTTCGCCGGCCGTTTCGCCGAGTTCCATGAGGCTGACCTTGGACGAGCCGCGGCGACGCATGCTCTGGTAAAGCGCGGGTCCGCGCAGGCAGGCCTATGCGAACGTTATTTGCCGTCTGCGATCGTTTTGGAAGATCGCTCCGGGGCGTGCCCGGTGGGGATTGGCCCTGCGGACTCTCTGCGGGCGCGCCGCCGGTGGTCGTGTCGAGAGGACCGGTTGAGCCCTGTGGCTGCTGCTCAATGTGCTGCTGATGAGCACGCAGGTCGGTCGGGCTGCTGGTCTCGGAGTTGGCAGCCGGCTTGTCCTGTGAGCCGCTGGTTTGCGCAGCGGTGCCGCCGATCGTGGCGGCGAGAAACATGAGCATTAGAATGTGCATACCCTCTCTCGGGCGGCGTGAGCTTGCGTCCGCCCACGTTACTCATTCAACTGTCGCGAAGAAATTTCGTTCCTGCCGCAACCCGGCGTAACCAAATCGAGCGGGCATTTCCATGCTGCGGGTCCGAGACCTCGCGAAGAGGTGAGGCAATCATGATCAAGAATTTCACCGATCACGCCGCCAACGAGCGCACCTTTCTCGCCTGGGTACGAACGGCGATTGCGATGATGGCGTTTGGATTTCTCATCGAGCGCTTCGATTTGTTCTTGCATGCGATCGCACCGTCATCGGCCGGCCGAAATCTCTCCGCAGTCGGTGAGCGATTCGCCAACACCGCAGGCCTGGCGTTCATTATTCTCGGCGCGGTCATGATCATGATTGCGGCTGCCCGGCTTTTCGTCACTGCGCGACAGATCGACAGCGAGGGCATCCATCCTGGGACGGGGACCCGTCTGGACATCG
>DATBYX010000408.1:0-14996 GCA_036513475.1 Xanthobacteraceae bacterium
GCCGTCCATTCCGTTGACGCGATATTCAATGGCGTAAACGCCATCACCATTCGGATCGGCGCACTTGGCAACCGCCGCCTCGACGCGCGCCAAATCGTCCGGATGCACCCGGTCACGCCACAGCCCGTAGTCGATATGGGCATCGGGCGGCAGCCCCCACATGGCCTTCACGCGCGCGTCCCATTCGAGGGCGTTGGTCTGGGGGTCCCACGCGTAAAGCCCGAGACCAAGCAGATCGACGGCCGACTGCAGCCGCTCTTCGTTTTGGTGTAACGCCCCTTCCATGCGCTTGCGGTCGGTGATGTCGAAGCTGAAGCCGATCATACAATTTGGATCGCCGAGCTTGGGCCGACCGCGCGACAGCATCCAGCGCACTTCGCCGTCTGGCCGGATTACCCGTTGCTCCATCTCGAATTCAGTGCCGTTTTTGAGAGCCGTCTTTGCGCGCTCGAGGCCGAGTGCAATTTCTTCGGCGGTCATCTGAGCCCAATAAACTTGGTTGGGCGGCGGCTCGCGCTGCGGCGATAGACCAAACAGTGACTGATAAGCGGCATCAGCGCTCAACATGCCGGTACTAGGATTCCATTCCCATGTCCCCATCCATGCTTCGGGGGCGACCCGAAAATGTTCCTCACTCTTAGGAAAACGCTGTTCCATCGAAAATCTCTTACAGCGGCGACGGTACCTCCGATATCGCGATCAGGCGCCTGCGTGGCTAATTTGAGCCGCGCTATGGGATGGGTTGTCGCTTGGCCCTCGACGGCCTCGGCATCATCCGTCCGTCGGAGCATCCGAACATCGTTGGGCGTTGGTGATGCACGCACCAAAGCATATGATTGGTTTCCGTGCTGACTGCCGCAAGAGCAGCTTAACGCAGTGCGTGGGTGTTGTCCCGTTGAATCCTTAATTGATATTCCGCAGAAATATCGCATGTTACCAAGGAGTTGCACTGGGAGCTTCTCAACAGCACGTCGTTTTGAGAAAACGGAACCCAGCGAAAAATTATCTCGGGTCCGTCATACCTGCGCGACCGGAATTCGGGCGATCTCATTGCCAGGCTCGTCCATTATCGCAATCGTATACCTCTTCTACTTACCTTCCGCGGCGACCTCACGCGCCACGCGGGTCCCGTAGGAAATCGCCTCTTCAGTGCTGGCAAGCACGACTACCTCATTATCCGGGTATTCATCGGTTCTGCTCGCTGGCGTGCGCGATGCCCAGCGTTGCTCAAAAAATATGCCCAAAGCTGTGACGACGCAAATAAATCCATAAATATCGCCTCCAGATAATGCTTTCGCAGGAGGAGCTAACTCGCCGATTTCCGAATTAGCAATCGGATGCCCAGTCGGGCTGCGGCCATCCGAGAAGCATTCAGGCGCGGGCTCGGAGTGACGGGGGAAAAATCTGCGACGGCAGGCTTGAGGTCGACTGACTTCGGCGTGCTTCTTACGAACCGGAATAACCGCAGATCCAGGGGCACAGAGGAATAGGTTGATTCGGAGCTGTGCGCAGCAGCGCGAGACATCCGCTGCTGGTTGCGCCAGGTTCGAGTTGACGGCATCTGCAAAAGCTTCAGTATCGTTTCAAGCGTGCGCTACGTCTTTGGACGGGCGGACGTCGGCCGAGACGAGCGGTTTTTCTCTGACCTTCCATTTCGATGTCCATCAGGCTGCGACCAGTAAGAACCGAGCGCTCGAATCCGGCACTTACGATGTCCCAAGATGGGTCGGCGTGCTCGTCGCGATGCTTGATCAGCATCCAGCGTTCCTTTTGGCTGAGACCAACCGAGCGTTTTCCTGTCCGAACCAACGTGAAGCCGCCGCGCAGTTTCGTACCGTGGAGCACCACGTCGATTTTGCCGCGCGCAAGCTGCTCCTCAGGCGGAATCCCGGCATGTGATTCGTATGGGCCCGTGTCCCAGACCATCACCGTTCCGGCGCCATATTGTCCCTCGGGAATGACGCCCTCGAACTCAGCGTATTCGAGTGGATGATCTTCCGTACGTACGGCCAAACGCTTTTCGGCTGGGTTCATGGAAGGCCCTTTAGGAACCGCCCAGGATACAAGAACGCCATTGATCGCCAGTCTGAAGTCGTAGTGAAGATGACTGGCAGCGTGTTTCTGAACGACGAAGATACGTGTCCGGCTGTTTGTTCTCACCCGCCCTGCCGGCTCGGGTGTTTCGGTGAATTTTCTTTTCCTGCGATAATCTTCGAGTGGCATTCTCGGTATTCGAGCTCTCATCTTATTCGTGCTGGTCTTTTGGAATGATGTATCGCTGATGTAAAAACTTCCGCACCTTGACCTTCACGTACAACTTCTGCTGATCTCTTGTCGTCCCGAAGGCCGAGAAACCGAGGGTGTCGCAATCTGTCCTCCCGTGTCCATTCAGTGAAGGCGACTTGTGCGACCAACTTGGGCCTGACCCAATGAACACCAGCTCGCGGCACTGCATCGTCTTCAAAGGGGCTAATTGACGTCTCCAGCTCGGCCAACTTCCTGCCTAGTCGGCGCAACGTGTCACTATCAAAGCCGGTCCCAACCTTGCCGGCATACACGAGCTTATGGTTGCGGCAATAGCCCAACAGCAATGCACCGAATCCAATTCGGTTCCCTTGCGGTTCCGTATAGCCGCCGACCACAAACTCCTGCTCTTGAGCACACTTGAATTTTAGCCAGTCGCGTGTTCTGCGCGAAACGTATTCGCTGTTGCCATCCTTCGCGATCACGCCTTCCCAGCCTCTGCGGCACGCCTGTCGGTAATAGGCCTCGCCCTCGCGCTCGCGGTGTTCCGTGAACCGCAGCGAATCCTTGAAGTCGAAGGTATTGCGAAGCAATTCCTTCCGATGTCGGAGCGGGACGCGTCGAATGTCGTAACGATTCAGATAGAGCAAATCGAACAGATAGAGCCACACCGGAACTGCGCGGAGCAGATCGGCGGACGGATGCAGCACTTGCATGCGTTGTTGCAGCTTTGCAAAGCTGGTGATGCCGTCTTTGAAGGTGACGATTTCACCATCTGCGATGAAGGAAGCGATCTGCTGACGCTGCAATGCTGCCGTCAATTCAGGATATTTCTCGTTAAGCCGAATTCGATTCCGTGAAAAAAGATTCAATTCGCGGCCCTGGCGGAAAACAAGACAGCGCTCGCCGTCCCACTTCGGTTCAAATAACCAGCCTTCTCGTGAAAACCGTTCGTCCGTAAGTGTCGCAAGCATAGGCGCAATCCATCTCGGCTGAGCTCTCTCCCGTAGCCAGGCTGTGGCTTCACTTGGGAGCCGATCCAAAAGATTGACGTTTTGCATCGGTTGCCGATCATTTTCCGCATTTCAATTGTCGCACAAACACAGGGAAAAGAAGTTGACGACCATCAAGGCGGCGTAACCGATCTGCAATAGATTTAATCACTCACGCGATCGGATCGGTACGATCATGAATATCAAGCCAGCAGTCGTCAGGCCGGGACTCTTTCGCGACCGTCGCGAAGCGGGTCGGCTTCTCGCCGCGAAGCTCTCCGGGTACGCGAATCGCCCGGATCTGCTCGTGCTCGCGTTGCCGCGGGGTGGTGTTCCCGTCGCCTATGAAGTTGCCCGCGCACTTGGTGCCCCGCTTGATGTTTTCGTCGTGCGCAAGCTGGGTGTCCCAGGTTACGAGGAGCTGGCAATGGGTGCCGTCGCGACCGGCGGCGTTCGCGTGCTGAACGAGGAGATCGTGGAGCGTTTGAGCATCCCGAACCATCTCATCGACGCTGTGACGGCACACGAGCAGCAGGAACTGTCGCGCCGCGAACGTCTCTACCGCGGCGGTCGCCCGCTTCCTCGCGTTCGCGATCGTACCGTGATTCTGGTGGACGATGGCCTCGCAACCGGGGCCACCATGCACGCTGCCATCGAGGCACTGCGACAGTTGCGACCTGCTCGCATCGTGGTCGCGGTTCCGACCGCCGCACCGCAAACTTGTGAGGAACTCAGGGCTAAAGTCGACGATGTCATCTGTGCCATCACGCCGGAGCCATTCCACGCAGTCGGACTCTGGTATCAGGACTTCTCGCAAACAACCGACGAAGAGGTTCGTGACCTGCTCGCTTTGCGAGACATGCCAGACAAGACCGAAGCTGTGCAGAGTCCAGCCGATGTCTCGCTTATCGATGCGCTGCGCGGAACAGCTTATCCGCTAGTGGGCTCTGCCCGAGACTACGACCCGCTCATGGGGCGGATCGGTCAGGCGCGCTTTGCGCTGCTCGGCGAGGCTTCGCACGGCACGCATGAGTTTTATCGCGAGCGTGCCGAGATTACCAAGCGGCTCATCAAGGAAAAGAACTTCATAGCAATAGCAGTCGAGGCCGATTGGCCCGATGCCTACCGCGTCAACCGGTACGTGCGAGGCCTGAGCGATGACATCGACGGTATCGACGCGCTCAGCGATTTTCGCAGGTTCCCGACATGGATGTGGCGCAATACCGTAGTGGTCGAATTCATCGAGTGGTTACGGGCGCACAACGACGCTCTTGCGCCGGACGCCCCGAAAGTAGGCTTCTACGGCCTCGATCTCTACAGCCTGCACGCATCGATGAAAGCCGTTATGCGCTATCTCGAAAAGGTGGACCCCGAAGCCGCAAGGCGCGCCCGAGAGCGCTATTCCTGCTTCGATCATTTCGGTGCGGATACCCAGGCCTATGGCTTGATGACGCACCTGAATCTTTCGAAGTCATGCGAGGAGGAGGTCATCAACCAGCTGGTCGAGCTGCAACGCCGAGCGGGGCAGTACGCGCAAGGGGACGGCCAAGCGGCGAACGAGGCTTTCTTCTATGCCGAGCAGAATGCCCGATTGGTGAAGAACGCCGAGGCCTATTACCGCTCGATGTTTCTGGAGGAAATATCGTCTTGGAATCTGCGTGACCGCCATATGGCCGAGACGCTTGACGCACTCGTCCATCATCTCGGTCGGAACGGCGAATCGGCGAAGCTTGCCGTCTGGGAACATAACTCCCATCTCGGCGACGCGCGTGCTACCGATCGGGCGCGACGCGGCGAACTCAATGTCGGCCAGCTCACGCGCGAGAAGCATGGCCGCGATGCGGTACTGGTCGGCTTTACCACATACAACGGCACCGTTACGGCCGCGTCCGATTGGGGAAAGCCGGCGGAGCGCAAACGCGTTCGCCCGGCGCTCGCGGGCAGCTATGAGCACCTGTTCCACAGCACGCAACTCAGCAGGTTCTTGCTTATCTGGAATGACAGTGAGACGTTGGCCGAACGGTTGCGCGGTCCCCGGCTCGAACGGGCCATCGGCGTGATCTACCGGCCTGAGACGGAGCGTCAGAGCCATTATTTCAACGCGCAGCTGCCGCAGCAATTCGATGCAGTGCTTCATTTTGATGAGACACGGGCAGTGCAACCACTCGAGCTAACGGCGGAGTGGGAAGCAGGCGAAGTGCCGGAGACGTTTCCGTTCGCGCTGTAGGAACGACAAGGTGCCACGCCAATGACTGTCTCTGTGATGCCAGCCGTTCGAGAGCAGCTGATCCATGTCCCAGTCGGCACCGCGATACTCGCCGGTACACTCAGGCTGCCGGAGGGATCCCGAGGAGTTATTCTGTTTGCGCACGGCAGTGGTAGCGGCCGGCACAGCCCCCGCAATCGCCGTGTGGCACAGCTTCTCAACGAAGCGAGATTGGCGACGCTGTTAATCGACCTGCTGACTTCCGATGAGGAGGCAGTGGACGCGCGTACGGCACATCTGCGCTTCAATATCGAGCTGTTGACGCAAAGGCTCATCGCCGCCACGGACTGGCTCGCTCGGCGCGCAGACACCGGTCACCTTGCGATTGGCTACTTCGGCGCCAGCACCGGCGCCGCCGCTGCCTTGGTGGCTGCGACCGAGCGCTCGGACCTGGTGGGGGCAGTTGTGTCGCGTGGTGGGCGGCCCGATCTGGCAGGACCGGTCCTGCCTCTTGTTCAGGCGCCTACTCTGCTCATCGTCGGCGGAAACGATATCCAGGTGATTGAGTTGAACCGGGCAGCGCTCGCGGCGCTCAGATGCGAAAAGCGGCTCGTAATCGTTCCGGGAGCGACACACCTGTTCGAGGAGCCTGGAGCCCTGGATCAAGTAGCATGGCTGGCGCGCGACTGGTACCAGGGCCATCTTGCAAGAACTCAACACACGCCTGTCGCCAACCGCTAGCGAATCCCTAAGCATGGGGCGTCGCGCTTCCCTTTTCGACGTAGGTGTCGCCAAGAGCCTGACAATTTAATCGCCTGCTCCATCGGGCCGCACACGAGCGAAGGCGAATATGGGAAAACGATCGCTACCCGCCGCGAACGCGATTGAGATTCAAATCGAAGAAATCGCCCAGCTATTTCATAGCCTCGATCCTTTCCCGTTCCGCGAAAAAGATCTCGACAAGGAGGCAGAGGAATTCATTGTAAGTTGGGCGAGAGAGTTGCCGGTGGATCAGCCGCTGAAGATCCTCGTGCATATTCCGGAGGCCCAGGCCGCCACACCAGAGGCTCGTGAACTAGGCGAAGCGCTTGCTCGGTACTTTTCTTATCGTGCCCAAGCCATCGCGCGCGATATCAACGAGCTCTTTCGCGTCGGTCGGCGGGCACTAATTGTCGGTCTCGCGGTGCTCTCCTTCTCGGTTTTTGTCGGCCAATCGGTCGCAGCAACCCTCAGGCCGCGCCCTGTAGGCCGCGTCATCGAAGAGAGCTTGCTGATTTTCGGATGGGTGGCGAACTGGAGGCCAATTGAAATATTTCTGTATGATTGGTGGCCGATCGTTCGTCGTCGCAATCTCTACCGGCGGCTTTCGACGGCCCAGGTAGAGCTAAGGACGTATAAGCTGGAAAGAGCCGCATAGCTCGCGTCGTCCCTACGTGCGCCAGCTCACAACTGTCGCAACTACCGCGTCGCTCGGGTCCCAAAAGACGCGATCGCATTTGAGTTCCTCACTGGAGCTTCGCGCGCTGGCCGCAGCAGCAGGAATGCAATCGGGACCAGCGCAGCGGCAATCAAAGCGAGTCCTGCGAATACATCGATGTAGGACAATAGCGTTGCCTGCTGCAACACGCTCTGCTCGATCAGCCCGAAAGCTCTCTTCTGCGCCTCTGGCGCAGGGAACATTGTCGAAAGCTGCGCGGCGGCAGCCCGGAGGGCCTCCTGATATGCAGGCGACGTGGGGACAAGATGTGCCGTGAGGTAATTCTGATGCATCTGGGTGCTGCGTGCGAGGACGGTGCCGGCGACCGAGATGCCAATGCTTCCGCCGAGGTTGCGGGCCACGTTGATGAGCGCTGAGGCCTCATTAGTTTTGTTCGGTGGTAATCCTGCATACGAAGCAGACGTGATTGGAATGAACAGGAACGGCAATCCGATCGTCTGGTAGGCCCGCGCCCAAGCAAAGAAGCTGAAGTCTGCATCGGGCGATAGTGAGGTGCTGTGCCACATTGCCAGTGCAACTATGACCAGGCCGGTACTGATGAGATATTTCGACGCGACGTAACTTGATAACTTTCCAGCGACCGGCATCATCAGCAACATAGCCAGACCACCGGGCATGAGCACTAGACCCGAGAGCGTCGCCGTATATTGGAAGCCTGTTTGCACCAGCTGCGGCAGCAGTTGCGTTGAGCTGAATAGAACCGCGCCGACCGCCAGCATCATCAAGCAGCAGACGGCAAACTGACGACGACCGAACAGCCGGATGTCGACGATCGGGTCGTCTCGCGAGAGCTCCCACGGCACGAACAACACGAACGACAAGAACGAAATGGTCGCAAAGGTGATGATGAAACTTGACGCGAACCAATCTTCGCGCTCGCCTTTGTCGAGCACGATCTCAAGACAACCGAGTGCGAGGGCAATGAAGACGAAGCCGATCCAATCCACCTTGAGGCCGCGGGCGAAACGCTCCTGCCGCTCCCGTTCGAGCACCTCAGGCTCGTGCACCATCCATTGCACGAGCGTCAGCGAGATCAGTCCGATCGGCCCGTTGATCAGGAAAATCCAGTGCCAGGACAGATTGTCCGTCAGCCAGCCACCCAATGCCGGACCTACCGTGGGTGCCACTATTACCGCAATGCCATAGAGTGCGAACGCCTGCCCACGCAGCCGGGCGGGGAACGTATCTGCAAGCATGGCCTGCTCGGTCGGCGCCATTCCGCCACCACCCAACCCTTGCAGGACGCGAAAAATAATGAGCGTCGAGAGGGTCGGTGCAGATGCGCAAAGAAGAGAAGATACTGTGAAGAGGGCAACGCAGGACATATAATAACGCTTGCGGCCAATGACCCCTGAGAGCCAGCCGCTGATCGGCAGGACAATCGCGCTCGCCACCAGGTAGCTGGTGAGCACCCAGGTGCTCTCATCGAGACCGGCCGCAAGACTGCCGGCAATGTTGCGCAACGCGACGTTGGCAATCGAGGCATCCAACACTTGCATGAAGGTGGCGATCGAGATTACCACCGCGACTAGCCAGGGGTTCCGATTTCCGGCAGCCGAGCGGCTAAGGTTGTCTGACTGCCATCGGCTGCCGACGCTCATCGGACGCTCATCGGACCTTCACGGACGGTACTACCGACATTCCCGGGCCCATGTAGATATCGGGAGCACTATCGAAGACGATCTTCACGGGCACGCGTTGCACCACTTTAACGTAGTTGCCAGTAGCATTCTCAGGAGGCAGCAGACTGAAGGCCGCACCGCTACCAGCTTGAATGCTCTCGACATGGCCCGCAAACACCCGGCCCGGATAGGCGTCGATGCGGACATCGACCGGCTGCCCGGGGCGCACCAATTTGAGTTGGGTCTCCTTGAAATTGGCTGTAACCCAGACCTCAGATGGAACCAGCATCATCAGCGCCTGGCCGGGTTGAGCATAGTTGCCTATTGCGGCCGAGAGTTTCGTTACTCGGCTGGCCACCGGTGCATTGATTTTGGTGCGGGAGAGGTTGGCCTCAGCCTGGCTCTGCACCGCGCGCGTCTGGTCGAGACGTCCCACCGCTTCCGCGCGCTGGGCTTGCAGGATCGCAAGTTGCATTTCGGCCGCCCTGCTATTCGCCTTGGCGGCCGCGAACGCCGCCTCAGCTTGATGCAGATTGGAGGCTGCCTGCTGTGCGCGCTGCAGGGTCCCTGCACCAGTCTTGAACAACTCTTGAGCTCGCGCGTTCTCTTCCTGGGCGAACTCCAAGGTCGCCTGCGTCTGCCTAACCTGCTCTTCGGCCTCTTCGATGCGGGCCTTCTGCGCATCGATCTGAGCGTCCAGGTTCGCAATGGCGGCCTCTCCTTGGGCAACCTGGGCCTTTGCTTGGGCGAGCGCCGCCTCGTAGTCACGGGGATCGATCCGCATCAGCGCAGCGTTCGCATTGACTATTTGATTATCTGTCACTCGCAGGTCGACAATTGCTCCCGTAATCTGCGAGCTGATTGTGACCGTGCGCGCATCGACGAACGCGTCGTCCGTAGATTCATATTGGGACAAATGTCGCCACCACATAAGGCCGGCGGCAATGGCTGTTGTGACAGCAATTACGACTGCAGCGGCGACATAAGGGTGCCCGCGAAACCTGCGTTGCCAGACGAGCCGTCGCGCCGCCTGCGTTTTCTCCTCTTGCTGATCGATTGACGCGGGGGAAAGCATTCCGGCTCATCGGCTCGCACGTGCAATGGAAAGAAGAATGCAGGATAGACTCTCAAGACAAAATGACATTGATCATCGTCAGTTTTCTCCGTGTCTGGCATCATAGCATCGACCCGCAACGAAGGTGGCCACTTCTGGTACTCTTCGGAACGCCCCAATGCATGCGGCATCTCAAATGGCATCGGATGCCAGTGCGTCTGTGTTGTGCGCGCGCACCTCTCGATGTTGACGCAAATATTGGTAGTCGGATCGGCCGACTGAACTTGTGCGCGCGGGGCGGAAAAGACCGCCCTACGCGTTCCTCTGATACGATCTGAGTACTCCATGCCGGCCATGCCAGCGCCAGGCTCGGCAAGGCCGCGACTGCTTCTCTGGCAGAAGGCAGCATGGGAATATCGCTCTACCTTGACCGACATCAATTGCACGGTCCTCCACACGGGGCATATTCGATGCGATGGCAAAAAAGTACCCAAAGCCCATATTCAAGCCCCGAGAGCTAAAAAAACTCTTTGAGGACGAATGGTATGTCGACGCTGAATGGCCTGATAGCACTATCGAACGAATGGTTGGTCCCTTTGTGTCAAATTCCGAGGCTCGGGATTGGATGACTCACAAATCTCGGAAATGGCTTGATAGCAAGGAGGTATGGCCACAGGGAATCGAGCTCAACAAGAACCAAGACGAGGAGCACCGGTTTGAGAATGCGCTGTGCCGGCATTGAACTCGTCCGTTCGGGCGGGTCGAGGCGCCGCAGTTCAAGGCAATGTTCGAGACTGCCGCGGACGTTCTTGGCGGCATGGTTACCGCCTTCCGGTATTACTGAGAAAAAACACGAATAAGTCAGGAAACGACAATGATTCGAAAGCTTAAATCGGGTAGCTATCGTCTGTATTCACGGAAGATAAATCCAAAAACTGGAAGACGCCGCAATCTTGGCACTTTCAAGACGCGCGCTGAAGCGGAGAAACACGAGCGCGCGGTGCAATATTTCAAGCGGGCGCAAATGGGCTGACGGTGAGCCCTCTCCACGAGTCTGTGAAAGCAGTCGAATCCAGCAACACAGGGCGCACCGCACCCGCGCCGGCGTCGGCATGGAGGGAGACGTCTCATCTCAACCGAGGTTGAGCTCAAGCTCGCCGCACCGGCTGCAGAGCTTCAAAAGTTGAAATGCATGCTTCTGGCGATGCCGACCGCGCGGTCGGACGTCCAGGCGGACCTCGTAAGCATTTATTACGACACGCCCGATCTCGCGTTGAATAGAAAGAGACTGACGCTCCGGGTACGCAAACAGGGTCGAAGGTTTGTACAGACCGTCAAGGCCGGAGATTTCGCTGAGTCGGACTTACTGGCGCGGCGCGAGTGGGAAGATGTTATCGCGAGCAAGAGACCGGATATTGACGCACCGAACTCCGGCAAGCGACTGCCCGATTCAATCCGTGAGCAGGGTCTGCGTGCGCTCTTTACGACGTCGGTCACGCGGACGGTAATCGAGCTCGAGCCGCAACCGTCCACTCGAATTGAGGCCGCAATCGACGTGGGAGACATTCGGACTGCCGATGGCAGTGGCGTTGAGCCGATCAGCGAGATCGAGCTTGAGCTCAAGAGCGGCGACCCGGCAGCGCTCTTTGAGGTCGCGTTGCAGCTGCTCGAAGCTGCTCCAGTCCGAATCGAAACGCGTAGCAAAGCGGAGCGAGGCTACCGACTCCTCGGCGCTTCCGGCCTGCCGCAGGCGGTGCATGCGGGACCCGTCATTCTCGATCCTGAGGCAACCCTCGAGGCTGCCCTGCAGCGCGTCGGACTCCAATGTCTTACGCATCTGCTGCGCAACGAACCCATCGTGTTCGCGGGCGAGCCGGAAGGCATCCACCAAATGCGAGTAGCCGTGCGACGCCTTCGCTCAGTGCTTTCCGCGTTAAAGCCGATGCTGCCTCTTGAGCATCACCGCAGGGTGTCGGAAGAGCTCAAATGGCTCACTCATGCCCTAGGTCCAGCGCGCAATTGGGATATTTTCGCCGCCAGTTTGCTACGCCCCGTAAACGATGCATTATCGGCTGATCGGAAGCTGGAGTACCTCATCAGTGCTGTGGAGCGCCGTCGCCACGCGGCCTTCGACAACGCGAAGCAAGAGATCCTCTCTCAACGATACACCAAATCGACGTTGCGCCTTTTCCGGTGGTTTGAGGCGCGCGGATGGCGGGAGCAGCCGCTGTCGGAGCACGCCGCTCTTCTCTTGGCGCCAATCGCCAATGCTGCGCCGGAGCTGATCGAACGATGCTACGTAAGGGCCGGAAAGCGCAGCAAACGGTTCGCAGAGCAAACTCCGATACAGCGACACAGTCTGCGCATTGCGCTGAAGAAGCTCCGTTACATTATCGAATTCCTGGAGAGCCTCTTCGCCAAGAACCAAGTTCGGAACTTCCTGAAACGGTTGAAGTCGTTGCAGGACTTCCTTGGCCATGCCAACGACGTCCGCGTCGCCTACGATCTGCTCGACGAGCTTCTGGATAAGGCCGATCGCGAAGCGCGTGCAATCGACCGCGCTGGCGGCATCGTGCTGGGGTGGCATGAGCGGTGTCTTGCTGATCAGGAGCCGAAGCTCAGGCAGCATGTTCGTCGGTTCAAACACTTGAACATCTTCTGGTAACGGCGATGAATTCCCCGGGGTCATCCTACATCGCCAATGTTGCAGCAGCGACCGGTCAAACTTAAAGCCCGGCATTTCTCGCGCAGATCCGCGCCAACCCCGACCAGTCGGCCTCTCCTTCACCCTGGGCAACGCCGGCAAGGCAATGATCGTGGACCAAGCTGGCCGTCGGCATTGGCACAGTCGTCGCATCGGCTACTGCCAGCGCCAGGCGCATATCCTTCAGCGCGAGCGATAACTTGAATCCAACCGGTTCATATTTTTCGTCTGCGATGATGGCGCCATAGGTATGGTAAAGCGGTGAGATCCTTACAGGCACGCTATTCACGGCAACCCCAGCAGCAAGCGCCGTTGATCGATCCGGACGCGAGTGCCATGAACGAACAGACGTTGCTTCGGCAATTTCCGCGCATTGAAGGAGAAGTCGTCATTCCGGACAAGAAGGAGGGTGTGCTGATCCAACCGGCCGGACGACAATGGCGCTATTTCCACGAAGTGATATTACGCTGGCTCGGTACGATCGTGATCATCGGAACGCTCGCGGCGCTCCTTGCAGCGTATGCTGCTGGGACCGATCCGCATTTCGGCGGGACGGTCCGGTCGCAAGATTCCGCGATTCAACGCGTTCGAGCGGTTCGTGCACTGGCTCACGGCGGTCTCCTTCATCGTTTTGGGCCTAACCGGCCTCAACATGACACATGGCAAGAAACTGCTGATGCCGCTGATCGGCCAGGATGCGTTCAGCGCATTTTCGGAAGCGGCCAAGTATGCGCACGACTTCATGAGCTTCCCATTCGTAATTGGCATCGCACTGATCGCCGCGCTCTGGCTCAAGGACAACATTCCGGAGGCGATCGATCTGGAATGATTCAAGCAAGGCGGCGGCTTCATAGATCCAAGCATCCGCCCGCCCGTCGGTTCAACGCAGGAGAGAAATTGGTGTTCTGGCTCGCTCTCAGCGCCGGAGTGGCAGTCTCCGCATCAGGCTACCTGTTGTTGTTTCCGTTCTACGCGACGAGCATCATAGGCATGCAGATCGCCAACGTCATTCATAGCGTTGGCGCAATCCTGTTCATCGCCCTCATTCTCGGCCACATTTACATCGGTACCATCGGTATGGAGGGCGCATTCGAAGCCATGTGGACTGGTGAGGTCGATTTCAATTGGGCCAAGGAGCACCACAACCTCTGCTCGAGGAGGAGCTCACCAAGGGCGAAAGCCTCGACCATGCTCCGCACTTGTCTTCGAGCCCGGCGGAGTGAGGGACAAAGTTCTACTAGCGTCGCCGTCGCCGCGACCGGCGCCTAAAGCCGCAGGAGCACACTGAAAAATCCAATTCGCCACCGGCCGCTGCCCGAGCTCAACATTCGTCGTCACCCCCGTGTGTGTGGTCGGGAGCGGCAATAGTCCCCGCGCGGGCCTGCTGTCGGCGTCTCGAGAAACAACAAACATGTTGCCCGTGGTGGGATGCTTCCCGGAGCGGTGTCGGTGATCTGAAGAAATAGTTCATGGTCTTTGGCCGTGTTCGGCCATGCAAGTTGAATACGTATACTATGGAATGGTACTCGAATTGTATTCCTTAGCGCTCTTGAAAGCCAGTACCGAGCACTTGCGAGTCGCCGCAGCGCGCGCCGCGCTGATCTTATAACCCGCTGCTTGCGCGAAGCTCGGCGAGGCGAACGCGGTAACGGCGAACGCCAAGGCAAGCGCAGTCAGACATTTATTCACGGTAACCATCGCAATCTCCCTTACCTATCATCGCATCGGCTACCAGTCGATTATTTTCTTTGAGAATGGTCACCCATGCCAATAGATGTCTTCACGCACTCGAGGATTCATTCTATCATCTAAAGCCGGATCCGTGTTGATGGGCGTCAATTCTCAACGTGACCCGACCGAGACGCGGCTCTATACTGCCAGCGTTCTTCGTCGGGTCGATCACTACTCTATTCCGTTCCGCTTAGCTGGGAGCTGTCAATGCCATTCAAGGAGAAACTTGCCGTCGCCCGCCAACAATGGAAGCCTTTGACCATTTACCAGAAGTTCGAGCACGCAGTCATTCTTGTGCTCACCGCGCTGATCGCGATCGTAGTCGCGTTTGCCCTCTGGAATCTCGTGTTGAAAATCCTCTTCAGCATTGTTTCTTCTGGCGGGTTCGATCCGACAGAATATTCAGTGTTCCAGGCGCTGTTTGGGATGATCTTCACCGTCATCATTGCACTCGAATTCAAACGCTCGTTGTTGCTGGTAGCGGAGCGCCGACATGGGATCGTCCAGGCCCGCACCGTGATCTTGATCGCGCTGCTCGCCATCGTCCGCAGGCTGATAATCATCGATCTATCGGCGGCGGATGCAGCGGAGGTGTTTGCACTGGCCACGGCGATCCTGGCCCTCGGCGCGGTATATTGGCTAGTTCGCGATCAGGACAAGCGCGAGCAGGCTTGAAATGCTCTGATCCCCGGGACTTTGAACACTTTGATCCTCCGGCTTCCTTCGACAGTTTGCAAATCGTACGCTCAATCAATTCGATGTAGTCTACGGGGATTGTCAAGCCATGCGCCTTCCATGACACCACCGCGCCAGCCAGCCCCGAGCTCTGCCAGCAACCCCTTGAATGTTTCAATATCCTTCGGGGCGTGAACCTTGCCCGGATGCGCACCTATGGACCCGATAATCTCCAGCTGTTGGAGCTTATGCCGGGGCGGTAGCACCGTC
>DATBYX010000409.1:0-3843 GCA_036513475.1 Xanthobacteraceae bacterium
ACAACGCTGGGGAACTCGGCGAGAATGCCGTCGCCCGCAGTGTCGATGATGCGCCCCCCGAACTCACCGACCATCGGGAGCACCACCGCCTGATGGCCCTTGAGATCACGCACCGTGCGCGCCTCGTCCGCGCCCATCAGCGCGCTATAGCCGGCGATGTCAGCCGCCAGAATGGCGCTTAGCCGCCGTTCCATACGCGTTTCGACTATTCCGCTCACGTCTGCCATTATCGGACCGGCTTATGGTCGGCTGCAACACGCCTGAGTAGGTCTTTCGTCATTCAAAATTCAAGCCCCATCGGTGTCTTAAGAGTGAGCAAGTCGGGTCGCGCCTCTCCTGACGAGAATCCGTTCTGCTTGAAGACACAACGGGCTCCACATAGGCATTGCCGTCCGGCACCCCAATCTATGCGCTTAGACTCGATCACAGCGAGTTGACGAGAGGCGCCCGAGAAACTGCCGCGGTCTAGGCCAGCTGCTCCAACGGGAACCGCGCCACATCCCGCAGGAACGCGATGAACCCGTCGGCCTGGTGCTCGGCGGTCAAGCGCCCCTTTTCGGCGGACGCTGCCGAGGCATCGCCGACCGCGCCGTCGGCGTTGAGGTCCTGCGCGATCCAGCCGAATCCGTGCGCACCCGCGGGGCGAAGATATTTGTAGTCCTTCTCCATCTCGGCGGCCTTTGAGGGAAACAGTTTGGCCTTACCCATCTCCACCAGATCGGGCCGAAAATGCAGCATGAGCGACGTTTCGATGTCGCCCGCGTGAATGCCATGGGACGCATCGAATTCCGAGTAGATGCCGGGCGGCAGGCCGAAGCGGCGCCACTGGGTGGTGGCGACCAGCATGTTGTGGCGCACGCGCAGCTCCCGTGCGACAATCCCGATCACGTCGGTATTGCCGCCATGGGAGTTGATGATCACCAGCTTGCGCAGGCCGGCGCGGTGAAGGCTGTCGCCGATCTCGACCCAGATGCGGATCAGATTCTCCGCGGCGTAGCTGATGGTCCCGGGCGAGCGCAGATGCTCGTTGGACTTTCCTATCATCTGGATCGGCAGGAAGAGCACGTCGAGCTCTGAGGCAAGCCGTGTCAGCACGGTCTTGATCATCCCCTCCGCGATTGCGGTGTCGGTCATGACCGGAAGATGCGGGCCATGCTGCTCGATCGCGGCGACCGGCAAGATCGCGATCGTGGAGCTCGGGTCGAGGCTGGAGAACTCGCTCGATCGCAGCTCTGCCCAGAACCGCTTGCCCCTCATGACGCAATCGCTCGCAGCTGTCGCGCCTTCCATTCCTTGAGCTTCCCGGGATTCATCAGGCCATGGGGGTCGGCAATGCGCTTGAACTCCGCTTGCGGCGCGTCAACGCGCTTCCAGCCCGCGCTGTCCAGGATGAAAGTGTGCGGGTTCGAGACGGCCACGCCGTTGCTGTCGAGCTCGGCCATCACCTCGTCGAGCCGCTCGGGCGTGGTGTAGCGCACGAGCGGCAGGCTCGAGCACGTTACCTTGCCGAAGCGGCGTTGGAATTCGAGATGCAGGAGAACCTCGCCGTGAAACCGCTGCGCCACCCAATCGACCAGCTCCAGGTTTTTGCCGGGGGGAAAGCGAAGTTGCAGGTAGGTGATCGAGGGATCGATCCGGATGGCGTGCAGCGTGGTGTGATTCCAGGTAAACTCGTAGAGCGGCTGCAAGCCCGGTGTTTCGATGAAGGCAACCTTGCGCGCATCCTCGGCGCTGCGGCGGAAAGTCACCGTCCCGGCATGATCGGCGACGAGCAGCTCGAGTGCGTCCGCCTGCGGCTCGGAAACCATGACGATCACCATGGCCGCCTTCGGCTGCGCGAAGGGAGCAAGCCGCCGCAGATACGGCACCACCTGCGGATCGTGCACCGTGACGAGCTTCTTGGCGATGCCGTCACATTCGGTGAACGCCTGCGCGAATCGAGCAGCCGCCGCAAGCGAGGGAAAGCATGCAATCCGCTCGCACCAGGGATGGCTCGGCGCGAGCGGCACCTCGACTTCCGAGATGATCCCGTTCACGCCATAGGCGTGCATCACCTTGAGCACGTCGCGATCACGCAGCTCCAATTTACGCGGATCCTCCTCGACCGTAAGCACTTCGACCCCGAGCACCGCGCCGGGATCGGCAATCTGCCCCCAGGTGCACGAGCCGGCGCCGGCCGCCCCACCGGCAACGAAGCCCCCGATCGTGGCGTGCTGCCGGGTCGAGGGATAGAAGCGCAGCTCATGTCCTGCCGGCGCGAGCGCGCGGTCGACGTCAAGCATGCGCGCGCCGGCGCCAAAGCGGCCCGCTCCGGGCTTGTGCCAGATCACTTGGTCGATCCTGGTCATATCCACGACCACCCCCCCTTCGAGCGGCACGGCTTGGCCGTAGTTTCCCGTTCCGCCGCCGCGCACCGTGAGCGGCACCCGGTGCTTGGCGCAGGCAGAGGCGATCCGGATGAGCTCCGATTTATTGCGCGGCACCGCGACGATCTCGGCGCGCTTGTCTTCCAGCTTCTCCTTCAGGATAGGCGAGAACCAGAAGAAATCGCGGCTGCGCATGCGCAACGATCCTGCATCCTCCAGGAGCGGAACGTCTCCCAGGTCCTGGCGCAGTGAAGCGGAGATGGGCATTGCGGCGGACTCACATTCTCATGGAGGCGCTGGTATAGCAGAACTCTCGGCCGTCACCCGCGCATTCCACGGCTTCAGTACTCGATCCGGAGCAAAGCTCGATGAGATACATCACTCCGCCGGGGATTCGGCCGCCTTTCGCCCGCTACAGCTATGGGGTGGAAATTCCTGCGGGTTCCCGTATTTTGGTCTGCTCCGGCCAACTCGGCATCTCGCCCGAGGACCGTGTCCCACAGACGGTCGAAGAGCAGACCCACCTTTGCTTCCGCAACGTCGGAGCAGTGCTCGAACATGCCGGGCTTTCCTTCAAAGACATTGTACGGATCAATGCGTTCGTGGTCTCGCGCGAGCACTTGAAGGGCTATATGAGCGTGCGCGATCTCTATGTGACTGACCCCGCTCCGGCATCGACCTTGATGATAGTTTCCGGATTTTCCCGCCCCGAATTCCTGGTGGAAGTCGAATTGATAGCCGCAGGTCCATGAGCGGAAGCAGCGAAGGCTTCCGCAGCGACAGCTCGGATGTGACTGCGCGGATTCATGCGCAGCTCACGAAAGCGGGTATCCGGCTTGCCGCCTCGCTCCCCGACGACTGGATCGCACCGCTGATCGAGCGGATTGCAGCCGACAACCAGATCCGGCACGTGCGGGTGGCGCGCGAAGCCGAAGCCATTGCCGTCTGCAGCGGCGCCTTCTTCGGCGGCGTGCGCGCCGTCGCATTGATGGGCGCAACCGGCCTCCTTACCTGCACGGGCGAGCTCGCAACCCTCAACCTGCGGCATCAGATCCCGGTGTTCCTGATGGTCAGCCAGCGCGGCTCGGTCGACGACCACCGCATTTATCAGGAGGTCCAGGGCCGGCGCACCATCCCGTTGCTCGAGACCTACGACTTTCCGTATCACATCATCGATCGCGCAGAGGACATCCCCCGCATTCCAGACGCCTTCGAGACGTGTCGGCTGCAGAAGCGGCCGTTCGTGCTCTTCCTCACCCGCAGGCTGGTGAAGGGCGACGGTGCATTGGCATGAGAGCGCGCGATGCCATCGATGTGCTTGCGCGGCATCGCGGCCAGGCGGTTGGCGTGTGCGCGCTGGGGATGGCGGCGAACGAATGGTGGGCAGCGACCAAGAGCGAGGACAGCTTCTACATGCACGGCGCCATGGGCTTTGCCGCGAGCTTCGCGTTGGGGCTTGCCCTCTCGCTGCCGCACG